>JASFTV010000181.1:0-6824 GCA_050050615.1 Desulfobacteraceae bacterium | reverse complement strand
CCAACGGCGGAGAATGCGGAGGGCCTCCGGCTCGTAGAGCCTACGCCTCGGAGAGGGCAAAACTCCCCCGTAGACAAGTCGCTGAAAAGACCAGCCCGGGAGCCTCGGAACGAAAGAAAAGACTTCATGGTCCTTATTCATTCCATGTCAACTATTTTGTGCTCCCCTTAGTAACACAAATTTAAAAAGTACATGAACCATCAAATCAAAGTCAAGCCCAGAATGTACAGTGGAATTTTTTCATTGCGAATTACAGCAATTGTGTTAAAAATAGTTGTTTTATAACTGAAAAATGATCTGGACGAAGCATGTCCATCGCTGAGCTCATAGAAAGGTTTATTCATACCCTCAAAAGTGAAAAGGGTTATTCTGATCATACCATCAGGAACTACAGGATCGACCTGGGCCAATTCTTGAATTTCCTGATCGAGGAGAAGGGGTTCACTGGGAAAGAGGGAAAGCCCGGCCTGGACGCCATTGATTTTCACCTTATCAGGGCGTACTTCGGCCGGTTGTACGGCAGATGTAGGCGATCAACGATTGCGCGGAAGCTTTCCGCGCTTCGATCATTTTTTGCTTTCCTGGAGAGGAGCGGCCTCAGTTTAAGCAATCCCGCAGCAGATGTCTCGACACCTAAGCAAGAGAAGTATATTCCCAGTTACCTTCCTGTGGACGAGATGTTCAGGTTGCTCGATCGCCCTGACAGGAAAAAACCCCTTGGTCTGAGAGATCTGGCCATGCTCGAGGTGCTTTACTCCTGCGGTATTCGGGTGAGCGAACTGGTCGGTTTAAACTTATCAAGCATTGATTTTAGCCAACGCCTGGTCAGAGTCGTGGGCAAGGGAAAGAAGGAGAGAATAGTCCCTGTTGGTAAAGAGGCCCTTAAGGCTTTGAGGCTCTATATTGACGCGACCCTGCCGTTGCGGAAAAAGGCTGGGGGTGATCTTCGGGACGGGCCCCTGTTTATTAATTTTCGGGGCGGTCGTCTCAGTACCCGCAGTATCGGTAAGATTGTCAAGAAATATGGCAGGGCAGGGGGGCTGATCTCGGATGTAACGCCCCACTCCCTGAGGCATACCTTTGCCACACATCTCTTGGATGGAGGTGCAGATCTGAGATCAGTACAGGAAATCCTGGGACACGTGAGCCTCTCTACCACACAGAAATATACGCATGTCAGCCTTGATAAGCTTATGGAGATTTACGACAAGGCCCATCCTCGGAGCAAATGAAAACGGAATAACGAGGACAGGAGACACGGGGGAGTAAGGAGTAAGCGAGTAGGCAGCAGGGAACAGGAAGACCACTCGGCGCATTGGTGGAAGGATTTGGAATGAGAATAAACGGCTCAAATGGTCGCCTTGAAATTCAGGTCCGGGCCACGGAACAATGAATATTGGCGCTCGTACGGCAAAGTTTGACCCCACATTCCAGCATTCCAATCTTCCGATACGCCGTTATTCCAGTTTTCCGATTCCTCAGTACGTGAACCAACACCCCATGATGGAAATCAAAGGATATAGCAAAGATGAATGCTTCTAAGCCCTCAATCGGGACGACCATTCTTGCGGTAAGAAAGGACGGCAGAGCCGTCATGGCCGGAGACGGCCAGGTCACTCTTGGCGAAACCATTATGAAGCAGAAAGCGACCAAGGTTCGCTTCATGTATAAGGATATGGTTCTGGTCGGGTTTGCGGGTGCGGCGGCAGACGCCTTTAATCTTTTCGAAAAATTGGAGGGGAGACTGGAGCAGTTCAAGGGAAATCTGACCAGAGCGGCTGTGGAGCTTGCGAAAGACTGGCGTACGGACAAAATTCTGAGAAGACTTGAGGCGCTGATCCTGGCTATGGATCGTAAACATATGCTCATTATTTCAGGCACCGGGGATGTGATCGAGCCCGACGAATCGGTCGCCGCGATCGGTTCCGGCGGGCCTTATGCACTGGCAGCGGCGCGAGCACTGGTCGCACATTCAGACATGGACGCCTTTTCCATAGCCCGAGAGGCCTTAAAGATAGCGGCTTCGATCTGCGTGCATACCAATGAGGAGATCGTTGTCCATGAGATTGGAAAAAAGGGGTAGAGATGGAAACGGATCTTGTGAGCAAAGATTATATCATGAAAGTCTTGACACCGAGAGACACCGTGTCGGAGCTCGATAAGTATATTATCGGCCAAGATCAGGCAAAGCGCTCCGTGGCCATTGCTTTGCGAAACAGATGGCGCCGACAGCAGGTACCCAAGGATTTGAGGGATGAGATTGCTCCCAAAAACATCATAATGATTGGTCCAACGGGGGTAGGAAAAACCGAAATTGCAAGGCGCCTGGCAAGGCTTGCCAAATCCCCTTTTCTCAAAGTGGAAGCAACGAAGTTTACTGAGGTCGGCTATGTTGGCCGTGACGTGGAATCTATGATCCGGGACCTGACTGAGCTCGCGACGAATATGGCCAAAAAAGAGGAGCAGGAGAAGGTCAAAACCAAGGCCCGGGAACTGGCCGAGGAAAGGTTGCTCGACATCCTGCTCCCCAAGAAAAGGGAGGAGCTTCGCGAAGGAGAAGAAGGGGACAAGGAAAAGGTCCTGGAGGTTGTCAAGACGGACAGGGCAGAAAGCGATTCAACCAGAACCAGGGAAAAGTTGAGACGATTGCTTCGGAGTGGCAAGTTAGACAGCCGGTATGTAGAGTTGGAAACTACAAACAAGAATGTTCCCATGGTGGAGATCTTCTCAAGCGCCGGTCTTGAAGAGATGGAATTCAACCTCAAGGAGGTCTTCGGAAATATCTTTCCAGCGCGTAAGAAGAGGAGACGGGTGAAGATTCCCGAAGCGATGGAGATTCTCTTTGTCGAAGAGTCTCAGAAGCTTATAGACATGGAAAACGTGATCGCGGAAGCGATTCGTATGACGGAACAAAACGGCATCATATTTCTTGACGAGCTGGACAAAATCGCGGGCTCCGAATCCAGGTATGGCCCGGATGTGTCCAGGGAAGGGGTACAGCGAGATCTCCTGCCGATCGTGGAAGGGTCCACCGTGACCACCAAGTACGGCATGGTTAGAACGGATCATATCCTTTTTATTGCATCAGGCGCGTTTAATATCAGTAAGCCGGCGGACCTTTTGCCGGAGCTTCAGGGGAGGTTTCCTATCCGGGTCGAACTGGACTCCTTGTCACAAGAGGATTTTGTCCGCATCCTCAAGGAACCCAAGAATGCTTTGATTACCCAATACGAGGCGCTTCTTGAGACGGAGGGCGTGGAGCTGATATTCGAGGAATCAGCCATTGAGGAGATCGCCACTATTGCCAGCAAGGTGAATGAGCGGATGGAGAATATCGGTGCAAGGCGCCTGCATACGGTCATGGAAAAGCTCCTCGATGAGATCTCTTTTGATGCTCCGGACATGGAGACAAAGAAGGTTATTATTGACAAGGCCCATGTATCGGAGAAGCTAGGGGACATTATTGAAGACGAAAATCTGAGCCGGTACATACTCTGATGCGCCGTCATTAGTCATCGGTCATTCGTCATTTGTGGGGGCCCGATCGTGAAACAGAGAGTCGAGTCGTTTGAGGATCTTGAGGTCTATCGATTAGCAGAAGATCTGGGAGACCGGATCTGGAACATAGTTTGGAATTGGTCCGATTTTCCGAAGAATTCTTTAGGGTTTCAACTTGTGAAGTCAGCTGACAGCATCGGGGCAAACATAGCAGAAGGCTTTGGACGCTTTCATTTCGCCGAGAACAGGCAGTTTACGAGGGTCTCACGGGGCTCCTTATATGAAACCAAGCATTGGCTTCGTAGGGCGTATAGGAGAGGTTTACTAAAGGAACAAGAAATCCAAGAATTGCGTGCATTGTTGAATGAATTGGCTCCACGCCTAAACGCATATATTCGCTCTATAGGGAAAGAAGGAAAGACGAATGACAAATGACGAGTGACAAATGACAAATGGCTATTGACCAAAAAAAGCGAGCGAAGGTTCTCATAGAGGCGCTTCCCTATATCAGGCGTTTTAGCAACGCCACCATGGTCGTGAAGTATGGCGGGCACGCCATGGTGGATGAAAAGCTGAAAAAAAATTTCGCCCTGGACATCATTCTTATGAAATACGTGGGACTCAATCCCATTGTGGTGCATGGGGGCGGACCTCAGATTGGGACCTTTCTGAAAAAGCTGTCCATAGAGTCTGAGTTTGTGGATGGCATGCGCGTGACTGATAAACAGACCATGGATGTGGTGGAGATGGTGCTCGTGGGTAAGGTCAACAAGGAGATTGTGGCCCTCATCAATCACAATGGTGGCCAGTCTATAGGTCTTTCAGGCAAAGACGGAGAGCTGATTACGGCCAAGAAGATGAAGTACTTCAGAAGCAAGGGAAATGATCAGCCCCCCGAGATCATTGACATGGGTATGGTGGGGGAGATCACTTCCGTGAACAACCGGATTCTCATGGATCTCTTGGCCAGCCAGTTCATCCCGGTGATTGCTCCGGTGGGCAGCGGTAAACGCGGAGAAACATACAATATCAATGCAGACGTGGTGGCCGGGCGTATAGCCGCTTCCCTCAATGCAAGGAAGCTTATTCTGCTTACGGACACGGAGGGGGTTCTTGACAGAGACGGGAGGCTCATATCCACCGTCAAAATGAAGGATTCCCAAAAACTTGTTGATGATGGCACGATCAAAGGCGGCATGATACCCAAGATAAAGTGTTGTGTTGAAGCGCTCAAAGGCGGTGTCAGAAAGGCCCATATCATTGATGGCCGAAAGGATCATGCGATCCTGCTGGAGATATTTACCAAAGGTGGCGTGGGAACCGAGATTGTTCATTGAGAGAGGCAAGGGTTCGGCGACACGCTCTTTGCCTTGATGACGGAGAGCCTGACCTAAAGCTGCATAGATGCCATTTTATCATAAAGGGGAGTAGGGAGCCTGTCCGACAAGTAGCCTCCCCTCGCCTTGAGACTGTGTCACAACACTGTTTTCAGCCTCATCTGTCATTTTAAGTCAGAGTGGGTGTGCACAATGGCCGGATAGCATGAGAGAGAAATCTCCCTTAAGAGGCTGTCCAACAACTTCGTGTTTCGAAAAAAACGACAATTCCAAAAGGGCCGTGAGCCCAAAAAGTCTGTCACTCCCGCGAAAGCGGGAGTCCATACCGTTTTGAAAACTGGATTCCCGCTTTCGCGGGAATGACGCTTCGGTGCGCATCGGGGACTTTTGCATGTAACACTTCACTTTTGCCGAAGTTATCGGACAGGCTCTTAATCCCCCTTTATAAAAGGGGGACCATTAGGGACATTGCAACTGAAAAAGATTGCTGCCGGGCGAGACGCGGGGTTGAAGCTCATGGATTTTGCGTCAAAGTGCTTGGCACGCGGAGTGATAGATCTTAGCAGAGCGAACGGGCTGGATTTGGAAGGGAGAGGAAGGTAACGGAATGAATGATCAATCACAAGGCGGGAACACGGTGAGTCTTGCCGACAAGTACCTGTTCCCGACTTACAAGCGGCCGCCGTTTGCCCTGATCAGAGGAGAGGGCTGCCGGGTTTGGGATGAGGCTGGCAAGGAATATCTCGATTTTGTGGGGGGTATCGCGGTCTGTGCCCTGGGCCACAGCTCTCCAATTGTAAGCCAGGCATTGGAGGAGCAGTCAAGACGGCTGGTTCACGTCTCAAACCTTTACTACACCAGACCGCAGGCGGAATTGGGCCGGCTTTTGGTAGAGAATTCCTTTGCGGATCGTGTCTTTTTCTGCAATAGCGGCGCAGAGGCGAACGAGGCGGCCATTAAACTGGCTCGGAGACACTCAAAGGAAAAGCTGGGCCCGGGTAGATTTACGATCATCTCTATGACAGGATCTTTTCACGGTCGCACCATGGCAACCTTGTCAGCAACAGGGCAGGCCAAAATTCAAACCGGGTATGATCCCCTGCTGGAGGGCTTTAAGTTCGTCCCCTTTAATGATCTCCCTGGCCTGCGCAAGGCTGTCGATGATTCTGTCTGTGCCGTTATGCTCGAACCGATCCAGGGAGAAGGCGGGGTTGTTTTTCCTGAGCCCGGTTATCTTGAAGGCGTCAAAGAGATTTGCCTTGAAAATGGTTTGACGCTCATCTTCGATGAGGTTCAGGTTGGCATGGGACGAACCGGGAGATTGTTCGCGCATGAACATTACGGGGTCACACCCCACATTATGACCCTGGCAAAGGCCTTGGGTAACGGCCTTCCCATTGGTGCCATGCTGAGTGTTGAGGAGATGAGCAGCGCCTTTGGTCCCGGCAGCCACGCAACCACATTCGGGGGAACCCCCCTTGTAACCGCTGTTTCAAAGGCGGTTCTGAGCCATCTCTTAGAGGATGGGTGGATCGATCACTGCCGTGAAGTGGGTGAGTATTTCAAAGAGAGATTGCGAGGACTTCAAAGTAAACATCCCACGATTAAAGAGATCAGGGGCCTTGGCCTTATCATAGGGGTAGAGCTTGACAGACCGGGAGCCCCCATCGTTGATGCCTGCCTTGAAAGGGGACTTTTGATCAACTGTGCCCAGGAAAAGGTGCTGCGGTTCGTTCCGCCTTTGATTGTTGAGAAGGCGGAGACTGATCGTCTGATCGAAGTCCTGGATCAGGTGCTTGATGGTTCGTAAATGAAAAAGGACCTTTTAACCATACGAGATTTGAATAAAGAAGAGATCCTGGCCTTAATCGATAGAGGCCTTCAGTTCAAGAAAGAGGGGCGCCATGTGAAACCATCCCTCTCGGGCTATACACTCGGGCTGATGTTCGATAAGGCCTCAACCAGGACCAGGGTTTCATTCGAGACGGC
>JASFTV010000180.1:0-6826 GCA_050050615.1 Desulfobacteraceae bacterium | reverse complement strand
TCTGTGCGCTCCCGTCTCCAAAATGGCCCCGAGTTGTCGAATTTTATGCGTCAGCCCTGAATCCAGCTCGCTCTCCGCTTTGATTTCACTTACTGTCACTCGGGCACCCCCCCCAACCAACCAGCGGGTCGCCGAAATGCCGGACCTTCCTAGGCCGACGACAAGAATTTTTTTTTCAAAGACTTCCATTTCGTCATGAAACCTTTGAACCTGGAAGAATAGAGATACGTTTCATAAAGGATGCCCAGCCGCTTGGACATTTCTGTGTTCAGCCCGAGGTCAATCAAACGGCAGTAGATGTGCAACGGATTCGCCTTGTGTTGCATCCAGGTTCTATACATTCTCATAGTCGCTCTTTCCACCAACACTATGCCCTCCTCCTCCAGGAGGAAGTTTCGGCGTGAACTCGACCGAACGGTTGGGGTGCTAGATTTGAGAAACCCTTTACTAAAGCCTATCACCGCAGCTTCAAGGTGCTTATGGACAAAAGTGCCAAAATGATGGCGATAATCCAGAATCGAACCGTGACCTTTGATTCAGGCCATCCTTTCAGTTCAAAATGATGATGCAGGGGAGCCATGCGAAAAATCCTCCGTCCCCCTGTCATCCTGAAATAGGCAACCTGGAAGATAACCGACAGCGTCTCAACGACGAACAGGCCTCCCACAAGAATGAGAACGATTTCTTGTTTGGTTATGACCGCCACGGTGCCGAGGACGGCACCCAGAGGCAATGATCCGACATCGCCCATGAAAACATCCGCAGGAAAGGCGTTGTACCACAAAAAACCTAAGCCAGCTCCAACAGTTGCGCCGCAGAGCACAGAAAGCTCACCCGTACCTGCAACATATGGAATCTGAAGGTAGTTGGCTATCTTCACATGGCCTGCCAAGTAGGCGAAGACAAGGTAGGCTGTAAAGGCTACAATGATAGGCCCTATAGCCAGTCCATCCAAACCGTCAGTAAGATTGACCGCATTGGAGGCACCGACAATAATGAATACAGCCAAAGGAATATAACCGAGGCCGAGATCAGGGGTGACCTTCTTGAAAAAAGGAAAACTTAACCGCATGGTAAAATCTGGGTAGAGGTATAGGATCACCGCCACGATGAGTGCTACGAGGACTTGCAGGGAAAATTTCGTCTTGATACTGAGGCCTCGGCTACTTTTTCGAACGGTCTTAAGGTAATCATCGACAAACCCGATGAGCCCGAAGGAAAAGATGACAAACAGGACGAGCCAGACATAAACGTTTTTGATATCTGCCCACAGAAGGGTGGATAGGATGATGACGGGGAGCATGAGACACCCCCCCATGGTGGGTGTGCCTGCTTTGTTTTTGTGGTTGGGTGGGCCGTCCTCTCTAATAGGTTGACCCACTTGCATGCCTCTTAGTTTATGGATGAGCCATGTCCCAATAATGAGCAGGAGAATAAGGGAAGTGAGGCTAGAGACGATGGTTCTGAATGTGATGTACCGAAAAACATTCAGCCATGAAATATCCTCATGAAAAAAATAGATCAATTTATAGAGCATCCATAAACCCTTTTCTTTTTTGACCCGTCATCGCCCCAGCGAGCCTTGCTCGAAACGCGTGGTATAGGAAGATTCATGACCTGAATTCGCGTCTTAAGCCAGTCATACCGGTTTTCGAAAGGCGATATCTCAAAAAGCTAGAGATTGGAAACAGCTTTTCCTTTCAATAGGTCGGCCACTTTCTCAAGACCGGATTGACGGGAGCCCTTCAGGAAAACCAGATCATCCCTTTTGATCACGTCTCCAAGTTTCTGTGCCATTTCCTCAAGCGTACGGGCAGCCACCGCCCTTTCCGGCGGAAACCCTTTGCCTACGGCGCCATTTATCATCTCCTGAGCATGTTCACCCATAGCCACAAAATAATGGGCCCCCAATTCCGCCACCATGCCTCCTGCCTCCAGATGGGCAGGCACCGTTTCATCGCCGAGCTCCAGCATCTCTCCCAAGCCAACAATCACCCTTCCACCGTTAGCCGCCAGATCTTTCAATGAATCCATGGCAACTCTCAGGGAAAAGGGATTCGCGTTGTAGGTATCGTCCACAAGGCTGGCCCCACCTGGAAGCGCGCTTATCATAAAGCGGCCGCGTATCCCTGGGAAACGGTATAGACCCTCGACAAGATGTTCTGGAGATTTATTCAAACAAAAAGCGACGGCTGATGCAGCCAGGGCATTAAAGACGTTCTGAGTGCCGGGAACCTTTAACCTGACCGAGACAGCCTCTTCCCCATACCGAAGCTCGAACGAGAGCCCTTCACGTCCGTGGTTACGAATACTGTGTGCCTTCAAGTCATTTTTCGGCCCAAGGCCGAAGGTCATGATCTTTCTCTGAAAGGGCGATGCCACCTCCATCAAAACGTCATCATCCCCATTGAGGATCACCTGGCCCTTTGAAGAAATCCTCTCCAGCAACTCCACCTTCGCCTTAGCCACCCCCATCAGGCTACCCACACCTTCAAGATGGGCCTTGGCCACATTGGTAATGAGGCCAATATCCGGGTCCGCGATCTCTGTCAGGCGAGCAATCTCACCGGGCTGATTCATACCCATCTCCAGGACCGCTGTACGGTGTCTTTCTTCAAGCATGAGTAGGGTAAGGGGCAAACCGATCAAGTTATTCAAATTTCCTCTATTCTTCAGTGTCTCGCCGCTTAGTTCCAGGATGCCGGCCGCCATCTCCTTGGTGGTGGTCTTTCCAGCGCTCCCAGTAATGGCTACCACTGGAATTCGATGCTGACCTCTCCACCACCCAGCCAGATCCCCGAGGGCCTTCAACGTGTCAGGGACACCAATCATAACGATTTTCCGGTCCTGAGGGTATTCGGGGCGAAAATCCCTTCGTATCACGAAACCTGCGGCGCCGTTTTCCGCGGCCTTTCCGGCAAAATCATGGCCATCATATCTTTCGCCCTTGAGCGCCCAAAAAAGATCGCCCGGGTTGATTTCTCTTGAATCGGTACTGATGCCGGCAAAAGTCCTTGCTGGAGAGCCGCTGATCAACTCGCCTCGAAGCGCTGATACGATCTCCCCCGCTGCTATCGCACCCCACCTGGCGGTCATTCATAGCCCCTCATAGGCAGCCAAAGCAGCCTCCTCTCGGTCATCAAATGGCCTTTTCTCGGTGCCGACAATCTGGTAATCCTCGTGACCTTTGCCCGCAATCAGAACCACGTCCGTCTTATCAGCGACTGAAACAGCCATGCGGATCGCCTTCCGGCGGTTCACCTCCAAAAAATATCCTGACCTTTTGGGGTGATTGTTGGAAGGCCATTCCATCAATCTCAGACCCGATTTCTGGGTTCCTTTTTCAATCTCGATGACAATCGATAACGGATCTTCAGTGCGCGGGTTATCCGACGTAATGAAAACCAGGTCACTGTGCTCCCCGGCGACCAGACCCATCTCGTACCTCTTTCCCTTATCCCGGTCGCCCCCGCATCCGAAGACCGTGATCAGTCTTCCTTCGACATAAGGCTTCAGAGCCTCCAGTGCTTTCAGAAGGGCGTCTGGCGTGTGCGCATAGTCCACAACCAATGTCAACGCTCGGCTGTTTTGCACCCGTTCGAGACGGCCCGGGACGACCTTCAGCCCTTCTATGCCCTGAGCCACGCTGTCAAGATCGATGTTCAGGGATAGCGCGGCCGCAGCGGCAGCCAGGATATTGTAGATGTTGTAATGCCCAATAAGGGCGGAGCGAATGGCCCTCTCCCCTGCGGGCGTTATCAGCCTTGCCCTGATGCCTGTTCTATCCACTGAGATCGAATCCGCTCGCACGTGACATCTTCCGCCGAGGCCGTAGGTCAGCACGTTTGCACGGGTCAGTGCAGCCACGGCCGCGCCCTTGGGGTCGTCCATGTTAATGACAGCACTTGCCCCATATCCCGGTTGACCCTTTCCGAGACCACGGAAGAGTTGGCCTTTGGCCTCAAAGTAGGCCTCCATGCTTTTGTGATAATCCAAATGATCTCTCGAGAGATTCGTGAATATCCCCACCCTGAATGGGCAGTCCAGGATCCTTTTCTGAGCAAGGGCATGGGATGAGACCTCCACGATCACATCGGTCACACCCCCGTCTGCCATTTCCCGCAATAAGCGCATCAGATCAAGCGATTCCGGTGTTGTGACAGGCGCGGGATGGTCTTTCCCTGAAAACCGGTAGCTGACCGTACCTACCACCCCGGGCCTGGCCCCTGTCACCGTGAGTATTGATTCCAGAATGTAGCTGGTCGTGGTTTTGCCGTTAGTTCCGGTAATGCCTATGAGATTTACGCCATCAAAGGGGCTGCTATAAAACTGGACCGCGAGCTTTGATAGGGCTACTCGAGAATCCGCTACCCTCACCTTGTTCACATTCCCGTGAAAGTCGTTAAAGCTCTCGGCAACAACCCCCACGGCGCCTTTCTCGACAGCGCTTTGAAGGTAATTGTGACCATCCAGGCTGTGCCCCCTTATGGCCACAAACAGGTATCCCGGTTTGACCTGCCGCGAGTCATAGGTGAGGCCTTTGATCTCCAGCTCAGGGTCGCCGGTGAGGTCGTACGCCGTTAATCCCTTTAGCATCTGGCCCAGTTTCATAGTTCCTTGTTATTCCTTGCTCACCTTCAAAAGTGTTCGTATGAAGCATCCTTACTCACGGAAAGGCTTTTGCCGGCCATGACCATTTTTCTCAAGGGGATATCTAAGGTACTCATGGGTGGTGGCCAAAAATTCGAGGTTTAGCACGCTCATGGGAGATTCCCAGGTGTTCAGGGGCGTAAACCCCGAATTTTTGGCCACTCCAAGGTCCGGTGGAATTCTTTTTATGAGATATCCCCTTTCGAAAAAGATCATGACCTCCCTGGGTGCGCAAACCGACAAAGGAATGAGGCCTCAGCCATGCGAACACTTTTGAACGTCAATGATTCCTTAGGGTTTGCCGCTCAATCCAGAAATAGCGGAATGGATATATTTCTCCCTTCGGGTGATACCCAATCCGCCGGTCCGGTCATAGCTTAGGCCCCGGCCCCTTCACATGGGCGGCCTAAAACTTATTTTCACTTGATCCACTTTTTTCAGAGAAGCCCCAGCCTCGGGGTATTGTTTGACGGCCAGACCCGTCCCCTCCAGCACCACCTTTATCCCCAAAGCCCTTCCCTCTACGAGTGTCTCCCGTATCGTTCGGCCCCTGAAGTCCGGCAGGAAATCGGGGTTTATTTCTCTCACTTCCGGCTCCAGAGTCGTGCTGATCTTTCCCGCTTCCCGGGCTTTCAGGCCTTCCTCTTTTTTGACGACTATAAGCTGGGGACTGACCCCGAAGTGATTCAGGGTCCATGCACCCACTTCCCTGAAGACGGGGCCCGCCACCAACCCCCCATACCTCTTTCCTTCCGGTTCATCGACCATGATCAGGATAGCCAGTTTGGGTTTATTCACAGGGACAAACCCTACAAAAAGGGTCACGTAGTTTTCATTGGAATACGTTCTTGTTCGGGGATCCACCTTCTGGGAGGTCCCCGTCTTTCCAGCTACTCTATAGCCCTTTATGGCTGCCAGTGAACCTGTTCCCTCCTCGCTTACGACCCTTTCCAGGATTCTAGCCACTCTCCTTGCCGTATCCTGTGAGATGACCCTTCTCACCACCCGGGGATAGCGCCGTTTCACGATGTTCCCATGTTGATCTTTCACCGCTTTAACCACAAACGGGCGCATCAGCTTACCCCCGTTGGCAATGGCTGCTGTCGCCATAACCAGCTGAATGGAGCTCGCTGCCATACCCTGGCCAAAATAGATCGTGGCCTTATCAATCTCTTTCGCCCTTTCTACGGGCCTGATGAGCCCCTGTCTCTCTCCGATGAGGTCTATCCCGGTTTTCTCCCCGAAACCGAATTTCTTCAAATACCCACAGAAGTTCTTGTATCCAAGCTTTTCACCAATCTTGATGGCACCGATATTGCTCGAGACAGTGATAATGTCCGAAACGGTCAGTAAGCCATGCCCTTCGGCGTCATGGTCGTGAATCACATGCCTGCCTACCTGGTATTGCCCATTTTCACAGTGAAACCTTGTCTGAGGTGACACAACACCCTCATCAAGAGATGCTGACAGAAGGAATGCCTTGATGGTTGAACCCGGTTCATAACAGTCCGTGACAGCGCGGTTCCTCCATTGGTAGGGCTGGTGTTTCCAAAAGACATTGGGATTAAAAAAGGGGAAAACAGCCATGGCCAGGATTTCCCCTGTCATTGGGTCTACGATGATACACTGACCGCTCTTAGCCTTGGTTCCCTCGACGGCCGCCCTAAGTGCTTGTTGGGCTTTGTATTGAACATCTTTGTCGATGGTCAAAACGAGATCATGCATTTCATGGCCATCAGCAGTGGGTCTGCTCACGTAAAACGGGCGACCAAGGGCATCGCGCATTTGAATAAGGGAGTACTCAGGTCCTCTTAGGATTTCATCATACGTCCTTTCCAATCCCTCCAGGCCCTGGTTATCCGCACCGGCAAACCCAAGAAGGTGGGCGGCGATCTCCCTTCCGGCATAATACCGCCGGGACTCCGACGTAAAACCAATACCCGGGAGCTCCAATGCCTTCACCTGTTTGATCTTTTCAGGGGATGTTCTTCTACTGATCCACACAAAGGAGCGATCACTTTTGAGGAGGCTGAGGATCTTGCTCTGTTCTGTATGGAGGACCTTAGCCAGCTTTTTGGCTGCAAATTGTTTCTTCTTTACAAGATTGGGGTGGGCATAGATGGATTCTACTTCAACACTGACCGCCAGTTCGTGTCCTTCCCTGTCAAATATTGTC
>JASFTV010000179.1:0-6832 GCA_050050615.1 Desulfobacteraceae bacterium | reverse complement strand
AGTGTTTGCACGGGCTCATGAAGCGATTTCTGACACGATGCTTGATAAAGTAAAGGGCTGGGGCCTTTTCTGCAGTGACTGGCGGGAGGGCGCTGTGTTTTCACCACTTATCTGTGGGGGAAGCCGCAGCTCCGCCGTAGGCGGAGAATGCGGAGGGGGCAAAACTCCCCCGTAGATAAGTGGTCAGAAAAGACCAGCCCGGGAGCCCTTGGAACGGAAGAAAAGGTGCCAGTCCTTTCCCTGCATGAGAGCCCTTGCAAACACTTTTGAACGTTTCCAAAAAAATTAGGAACGCATCAGCGTGTGACAAGGAGGAAGTTGTGAACCTAAAGACGCTCTTGGAGCCTAAAGCCATGGCCGTCATTGGCATTTCCCTGGCCAATGACCGTCATCCCGCCAACGTCATTTACAACAAAAACCACCTTCGTCACCCTGTCAGTGTCTTCCCGGTCAATCCTCGAGGGGGAGAGCTCCAGGGAGAAAGGGTCTACACCAACATCACGGAGGTTCCGGAGAAGATCGATCTTGCGGTTATCGCTGTGAGGGCGGAGCAAGTGCCGGGCGTTCTTGAGGATTGCATTGAGGCTGGTGTGGGGGGCGCGGCAGTGATTTCCGGGGGATTTGCAGAGAGCGGACACAAGGATTTGCAGGATCGCATTGTTGCGAGAGCCCGTGAAGCAAATTTTCCCTTTATCGGACCGAATTGCCTCGGTATCTACGCGGCCGGGATCGTGGACACCTTTTTCCTTCCCAGCGAGCGCATGGTACGTCCCGACCCTGGCGGTGTCGGCATGGTGAGCCAGAGCGGCGGGATATTGGTAGATCAAATGGTGAAGTTCGCAGGAGAGGATGTAGGAATTTCCCTGGCCATAAGTATCGGGAACAAAGCGCTCATCGGCGAGCTGGACCTGCTTAGGTATCTGGTCGAGGATCCAGAGACAAAGGTGATCGCTTTCTATATTGAAGGTTTCGGAAGAAATGAGGGTCGGGATTTTGTATTGGCGGCGAGTCAAACGCCAAAGCCGGTCATTGTTTTGAAGGCCGGCAAGAGCCCCGGAGGAAAGAGAGCCGTTTCCAGCCACACCGCTTCCCTGGGAGGTGATTACAAGGTCTTTTCAGAAGTGCTTTCTCAGTACGGGGTGGTTGAGGCAAAAAACGAGTTGGAACTGGTCTCTTTTTGTGAATCCTTGAGCTGTTATCAGAGTTCCATCGAGGGGAAGATAGGCATCATCACTGGAAGTGGTGGACACGGGGCTTTGGCGGTCGATATCTGTTCTGATCATGGTCTCTTGGTTCCAAATCTGCCGGAGACTGTACAAAAACAGATCAGAGAGAGATTGTCACGCGCCGCGCAGGCCATCGCATCTTGCGCTAATCCGGTTGACCTGACGGGCAGCGCGGTAGACGACGACTTTTTCGTTGCCACCTCCCTCCTGAGCAAGAGTCCGGAAATAGACTGTATCCTGTTGCTTCTTTTGCCCTATCTGCCTGGAACAACATCGGATCTTGGGGCCAGGTTGAGTCAAATCTATCGCAGAGAAGGGAAACCGCTCGTTGCCTACGTCCCCCACGTAGAGAAATATCGCATGCTTATTGAGGGATTTGAGCTTAACCAGGTTCCCGTCTCCCCTTCCATTGAAGGGGCCGTGCTGATGGCTGAGGCCATGAGGAGGTGCAGACCGTGCTGAAAAAAGAGATTGCAGACATCCTTTCAGCGGCGTGCCAGGCGGGCTGGGTCCTGGAGCCTGAAGCAAAACGTCTGCTCGCCATGGCCGGGCTTGAGGTTACTCAATTCAGATGGGCCTCCACATTGGACGATGCGCTTCGCTCAGTAAAAGAGATTGGTTATCCTGTGGTGGCCAAGGTGGTTTCTTGCAAAGTCATTCACAAATCGGACCTGGACGGTGTGGTTGTAGGGATTGATAACAATAAGGCCCTGACCTCAACTTACGAAAGGTTTAGCACCTTTGAGGATTTTGCCGGTATGTTGGTGGAGGAGATGGTATCCGGGATAGAGTTGATTATAGGTGCTAAGATAGACTACCAGTTCGGACCGGTGATCCTTTTGGGACTGGGGGGCACGGGCGTGGAGATTTATAAGGATGTGGTGTTGAGAATGGCCCCGTTGGCGGAAAAAGATGTGGATTCCATGGTAAAGGGCCTCAAAGCACACCAGTTGCTCGAGGGTTATCGGGGATCCGACCCGATCAATCAGGAGGAACTGATACGCATGATGATCGGCTTTTCCGATCTCGTTATGGAACTCGAAGATGTGGTCGAATCCATTGATCTTAATCCAGTTATGTGTTCTTCTAAGAAATGTGCGGTCGCAGACGCCAGAATTATGCTCAACCGGGAAAAGGCGAAAGCAACGGAATAGTCTCACTCCAGAAATGCCACCATCATCCCAAAAAGACAGGTCACGAAAAAATGAGACAGGCAACCGCGAGTGAAAGGTTCTAGAGATGGAGATCAAAGGGGATCTGTTTCCTAATCTCCCGGAACGGCTTTCAGGTCTCGGGGAGCTGGCCGAGAATCTCTGGTGGAGTTGGCACCCCGCAGCACGGATGCTTTTCAAGCGGCTGAGTCGGCAGGGGTGGAAAGAGAGCGGTCATAATCCAGACAAGATGCTTAAGGAGCTCCCGAGAGAAATCCTGGAATCAACGGCCGGAGACCCCGATTATTTGCGACACTACGATGTGGTGCTCTCTCAGTTCCGCAAGGAGATCGGGGAGGGGGAATCCTATCTGTTGGATAGCACGGCCGATAGGAATATCCCCCCCATCGCCTATTTTTCCGCAGAATATGGGCTCCATCATTCTCTGCCATTCTATGCTGGGGGACTGGGTTTCCTGGCTGGCGATTTCATCAAGGAATGCAGCGACCTGAGGGTTCCTCTCGTGGCGGTGGGCTTTATGTACCCGGAAGGGTATTTGTATCAACGCATCCGGGAAGACGGCTGGCAGGAAAACAGGGACCAAATCCTTGATCGAGAGGCTGCATCAATCTCCAGGGTCTTGAATGAAAAAGGGGAACAGGTTGTCGTCAGGGTGCCTCTAAGTGACCCCCCAATCCATGTGGCCGTTTGGAGGGTAAGCGTCGGCCGGGTGTCCCTTTATTTGATGGACACGGATATCGACATCAACGACCCCTGGAATCGCGGCATATCAGCCCGTCTTTACACAGGAGACATGGAACAGCGGCTGCGCCAGGAGATCATTCTGGGAATTGGAGGCCTTGAGGTCCTGAAGGCTCTGGGGATCAAGCACACAGCGCTTCATTTGAACGAGGGGCATGCTGCTTTCGCCCTGTTGGAACGAATCAGGGAGCGGGTGCAGGAGGATATGGGTTACGAAGAGGCCGTTCATCAAGTGAGACAGACATCGATATTCACAACGCACACGCCGGTCCCGGCCGGCCATGATGTCTTTCCATTCCCATTGATGGAGAAATATTTTCATACCTACTGGCCGTCCCTGGGGCTCGACCGCGATGCTTTCCTTGGAATGGGCGTCCATCCTCAGGAACCCCATGGGGGGTTTAATATGACGGCCTTCGCCCTCCGAATGTCAGGATATCGCAATGGGGTTAGTCAGCGACACGGGGAAGTGGCGCGCAAGATGTGGCATGGTATCTGGCCCGAATTGTCTGAAGATGAAGTGCCCATTGATCATGTGACCAACGGCATCCATATCCCCACTTGGGTCGAACCCAAGATGGAGCTTCTTTTTAACAAATACCTTGGCCCCGGATGGCTTGAGGACCACGATAACCCCTTTGTGTGGGAGCTGATCGATGACATTCCCGACGATGAACTGTGGAAGACCCACTACTGGCTGAAAATCAAACTCATCGATGCTGTGCGCGAGAGATCGCGTCGACGCTGGACAGAAGATCGACCCAACGCTTCTGTCGTTGTGGCCGGGGGAACGCTGCTTGACGCGTCGGTGTTGACCATCGGTTTCGCCCGCCGCTTCGCCACATACAAGAGGGCAGACCTGATCTTTCATGACAAAGAGCGTTTGAAGAAGCTTCTCAATGATCGATGGCGTCCCATGCAGATCATCTTTGCCGGCAAGGCCCATCCCGCGGATGACCCGGGTAAGCGAATTCTCCAGAGAGTATTCAATGCAGCAAGCGACCCCGAAATGGGGGGTCGAATTGCCTTCTTGGAAGACTATGGGGAACAATATGCGCAGTACATGGTTCATGGGGTCGATGTATGGCTAAACAATCCTGTGCCGCCGATGGAGGCAAGCGGAACAAGTGGAATGAAGGCCGCTTTGAACGGTATTCCTCACCTCAGCGTCATGGATGGATGGTGGTTGGAGGGATTCAATGGGAAGAACGGGTGGGCCATTGGTCAGCAAGCGCCAAGCGAAAATCGAGATCAGTCGGATGCCGAGACGATCTATCGCATCTTGGAGGATGAGATCATTCCCCTTTACTACAAGGTTTCGGAGGACGGCGTGCCCCACGACTGGGTCAAAGTCATGAAGGAATCCATAAAGGGCAATGCACCGAGATTTTCCACCCGGCGTATGGTCAAGGAATACATAGAGAGGTTTTATTCAAAGGCTTTCCGGAAAATGTGAGGCATTTTCCGGTTGTAAAGATGCCCTGCCCTATGGGCGGGGAGATTCACGTGAAATTCCGTCCAATTTCTGTGCGCTTTCAAGGGCATGTCTGATTCATTGCATCTCGTTCATAAGCATTCAAAGATATCGTAGCCTGATTAATTGAGGGTGGGGACCAAGATGATCGGTCTCCAGAGGGTGTTCATCCCTGCTCGGAACTATTCAGCGCATAACGCCCTCGCGGGAAGAGGAGGTAACGTGAAATGAGCCTGAGACAGGAAATTGAGGCTATATTTCCAGAACTGGCAGAAATGCCGGAACAATTTCTGATGAAGGCCCCTGTTGATCAAAACGAGTACCTTGTCAACGGCGAACTTCGTCAATGGGACGGTCCAACCCAGGAGGTCTTTTCCCCGGTTTGCATAAAGAAGTCTTCCGGGATCGAACCAAAATTTATCGGCAGATATCCATTGTTGACAGAAAAAGAGTCTTCAGAAGCTCTTGAGGCGGCCCTGGCTGCTTATGATTATGGCAGGGGACTTTGGCCCACCATGTCCGTGAGTGAGAGGATCAAGCACGTTGAAGAATTTGCCTATGGCATGAAGCAGAGGAAAAAGGAGATCGTCACATTGCTGATGTGGGAGGTGGGAAAATCTTTTGAGGATTCGGAAAAGGAATTTGACAGAACTGTTGACTACATCATAGCCACCGTAGATGCCCTCAAGGATCTGGATCGGGTCTCTTCGAGGTTTGTGATCGAAGAGGGCATCGTTGGACAGATACGTCGAGCGCCGTTGGGCATTGTTCTCTGTATGGGGCCTTTTAACTACCCATTGAATGAGACTTTCACGACACTGATTCCGGCGTTGATTATGGGCAATTGTGTTATTGTAAAACCTCCAAGATACGGCATCTTGTTATACAGGCCGCTCTTGGAAGTGTTTCGCGACGCATTTCCCAGAGGGGTCGTGAATGTCATTTATGGGGAGGGACGAACGATTGTCTCCCCGCTGATGAGTTCCGGCCGGATAGATGTTCTAGCCTTCATCGGAACCAGTGGGGTCGCTGATTACTTGAAAAAACAGCATCCTAAACCGCATAGGCTCCGTTGTGTGCTGGGGTTGGAAGCCAAAAACCCGGCTATCATTCTTTCCGATGCCGATCTTGACCTGGCGATCAGAGAATGTATCCTTGGAACGTTGTCCTTCAATGGCCAACGCTGCACAGCCCTGAAGATGCTCTTTGTTGAAAGTCAGATCGTCGATGCCTTTCTAGCCCAGTTCAAAGAAGCTATTGGCAGACTCAAATTCGGCATGCCATGGGAAGATGAGGTTTTTGTCACACCGCTTCCAGAGCCGGGAAAGCCGGACTATCTCAGCGACCTGGTAAAGGATGCCAAACGCTATGGGGCGGAGGTGGTTAACGAAGGGGGCGCTACAAAAAACAAGAGCTTTTTCTATCCTGCCATTCTATATCCGGTCAGTGGTAAGATGAGAATTTACAGCGAAGAGCAGTTCGGGCCGGTGGTCCCGGTTTTGTCCTTTGAGGACATCGAAACGCCTATCCGATATGTTGTTGAGTCAAATTATGGACAACAATTGAGCATATTTGGAAGCAATCCAAACATGATCGCAGAACTAATCGATCCACTGGTCAACCAGGTATGCCGGGTGAATATAAACAGCCAGTGCCAACGGGGGCCGGATACTTTCCCGTTTACAGGGAGAAAAGATTCGGCTGAAGGGACGCTTTCCGTCTCCGATGCCCTTCGCGTGTTCTCGATCCGAACCCTTGTCGCCTCAAAGGCCGTTGAGGTCAATAAAGCAATCATCAGCAAAATCGTGCGGGAGCGTAAGTCCAATTTCCTCAATACAGACTTTATCCTTTAAGTGGAATGTTCAGATTTTTTATGCGGCTCGTTACAAGATCATGCCTCCGGGTCGGAGCAGAAGACAAGCGGCTAACGCCTAATGGGAGAAAAAAGTCACTGATTTTTTGCCTGGCTGGTTGTCGTGATTCAGTCGTAAGAAAAACCCAAAGGACGGAGGTGTTTCAATGTTAAACTACAAGAATATAAGGCCTGAACTGGAGGAGATGGGTTTTAGGAATCTAGCCAACTTATATTGGAATGCGTCTACGCCCCATCTCTATGAGCAGATCATCAGACGACGTGAGGGGAACATCGCCCACCTAGGTCCCGTGGTTGTGAGGACCGGGCATCACATGGGCCGATCCCCTAAAGACAGGTTCATCGT
>JASFTV010000178.1:0-6917 GCA_050050615.1 Desulfobacteraceae bacterium | reverse complement strand
TCAATGTTTCCGTGAGGATCCTCCCCAAATCTCGGAACTCACCTTTACCAACCTTTTCATCTGGCGCCATCAGTACCGTCCTGTATGGCTCCCATGGAAAGACTGTCTCCTGATCATCTTCCAACCCAAGGAAGGCGCTCCTTATGGGTTGCAGCCCATCGGATCCGGAGACAAGAGAGCGGCCCTCGATTTGCTCTACCAAGAAATCAGTAAATTCGCCTCTGAGGTGCGGATCTGTCGGGTCGCAGAGGATTTTGTGAACAACCACGTGGATGCGGACCGCTATGTCTGTTTGCCGGATCGGAATAACAGTGATTATGTCTATCTGGCAGAGGATCTCATCAACCTCTCGGGGCGCAAATATCACCGAAAGAAAAACCAACTCAATCAATTCATGAAGAACTACGCGTTCGAGTATCGGCCCCTGGATGCAGAACTGGTGGAGTGTTTCCTGGATATGCAGGAGGCGTGGTGTAAGATTAAAGAGTGCGTGGAAAAGCCGGACCTGCTTGCAGAGGACTACGCTGTCCACGAGGCTCTCACCTGGTTTGAAGATCTGGACTATCAAGGTGGAGCGATTTTCATCAATTCCAACGTGGAAGCATTTTCCCTGGGAGAATTGATGAACCCAGAAAGTGCTGTCATTCATATCGAGAAGGCGAATCCGTATATTCCGGGTCTCTACGCAGCCATAAATCAGCGCTTCTGCATGAACGCGTGGTCAGATGTGACATACATTAACCGTGAGCAGGATATGGGTATAGAGGGTTTAAGGAAGGCGAAAGAGTCTTATCAACCCCACCATATGGTGAACAAGTACACGCTGATACCAAAGTAACCGGGTGTTTGCATGAGGAAAAACACCGTACCCCCGGATTATACGAAAATGATTAAGAACAAAGCGATAGGATGGGGTGCAGACCTTGTCGGCGTTGCAGATGTAGAGCCTTTAACGGCGCTCAAACTCGATCCTCCCGACCTGCTGGAACCTTTCTCCAGAGCGATTTCAGTGGCGTTGGCGCTCCCCTTGGCCGCTTTCGAAGGGATTGTCGACCGACCCACGCCGATATACCTGGCGATCTACCAGACCGCGAACCGCATGCTGGACGAAATAGCTTTCAAGATAGCGACTGCTCTTGACAAGGATGGATACTTCAGTCTTCCCGTCCCTGCCTCTCAGGTTCTGGATTGGGAAGGGTGGTACGGTGCGATCAGTCACAAGGCGGTCGCTCGAATGGCGGGACTGGGCTGGCAGGGAAAAAACTTGCTTCTCGTAACACCACGATACGGTTCCAGGGTTCGTCTCGTCACGATCCTGACAAAGGCTTCTTTGGACGTGGACGAACCGCGAGAAAACCGATGCGGCGCATGCCATGAGTGTCGGGATGCTTGTCCCGCGGGAGCCATCAAAGGCGTGAACACAACGGATCACTACACGGGCAGGGATGAGGCGATGTATTTTTCGCGCTGTGCGGAAAAGGTTGCCGGAGAATTTGCAAAGTTACCGCAAATAGGGACACCCATCTGCGGCGTCTGTATCAAGGTCTGCCCGTTTGGGCGGAAGATCGAGAAAACGAAGAAGAATTCATTAATCACGAAAGATAGAAAGCTTTTTTTGTAACACTTTAGCTTTTGGTGCTGTCGTGATTTCTTGGATTCGAAGATGTGTGAATTCCCACTGTGTTGTATGGAGCAAGAGAGCAAATGAACGAGAACCACATCAACAAGGTTGCTGAAGAGCTCGCGGTCAAACCAAAGCAGGTCAAAGCGACCGCAGAACTGCTCGCTGATGGCGGGACTATTCCCTTCATCGCTCGGTACAGAAAGGAGATGACCGGGTCCCTGGACGAGGTGGCCATAACGAGCATCCGCGATCGGCTTTCAAAACTGGCGGAGTTGGACAAGCGTCGCGAAAGCATACTCGAGTCCCTGGAGGAGCGGGATTTGCTCACAGACGGGCTCAAAGAAAAACTTCTGGCTGCTGAAACACTGAGCGTTCTTGAGGATCTTTATTTGCCCCATCGGCCCAAGCGAAGGACGCGTGCCACCGTGGCCAGGGAAAAGGGCCTTGAACCTCTGGCTGCGATTCTCTTCAACCAGAAGGAGACCACTGAGCCTTTCTCTGAGGCGGCCGCCTTTGTGGACCCGGCAAAGGGGGTTGAATCGGCCGAAGATGCGTTGGCCGGTGCCCGGGACATCATTGCCGAGTGGGTGAATGAAAATGAGGAGGCCCGGCGGAAGATGCGAGCGCTTTATGCGGAAAAAGGGATCTTCATGGCAAAGGTGATTGCCGATAAAGAGGAAGAAGGTGCCAAATACCAGGACTATTTTGATTGGCAAGAGCCGGTGGCCACAGCCCCTTCACACAGAGTCCTGGCTGCATTTCGGGGAGAGAAGGAAGGGTTCCTGGATATCCGGGTAAGCCCGCCGGAAGAGGATGCATTAACCCTTCTGGGCGCCATGTTTGTGAAAGGTGAAGGGGCTGCCTCTCAGCAAGTCAAAGCAGCGGTCGAGGACAGCTACAAGCGCCTTCTTTCCTCTTCCATGGAAACGGAGATTCGAGGGGAAAGCAAGGAACGCGCTGACGGGGAAGCCATCCGGATATTTGCCGACAACCTGCGCGAACTTCTTCTCGCGCCTCCGTTGGGTCAAAAGAATGTGATCGCCATGGATCCGGGAATCCGGACGGGCTGCAAAGTGGCCTGTCTGGATCAACAGGGCAAGTTGCTGCACACGGATACCATCTATCCCCTGGATTCCGAAGAGAAAAAGTCTGCCTCTGCCGGTAAGTTCATTAAATTATGTGAAAAACACAAACCGCAGGCTGTAGCGGTGGGGAACGGGACCGGAGGCCGGGAGACGGTTGCGTTTGTCCGTAGTCTAAAACTTCCCGGGAACATCCCTGTCGTGATGGTCAGTGAAAGCGGTGCCTCGGTTTACTCGGCCTCCGAGGTAGCCCGCACAGAGTTCCCTGGCCTGGATGTGAGCTTTCGCGGCGCCGTCTCCATTGGGAGACGGCTCATGGATCCGCTGGCGGAGCTGGTCAAGATCGAGCCCAAATCGATCGGTGTGGGACAATATCAGCACGACGTGAACCAGCAGGCTTTGAAAAGAGGGCTTGACGATGTGGTCGTGAGCTGCGTCAATGCGGTCGGGGTGGAAGTCAATACAGCGAGTGAGCAGCTCCTGACCTATGTTTCAGGGCTTGGACCACAGTTGGCCAAAAGCATCGTCACCTTTCGGAACGAAAACGGCCCGCTCTCATCCAGGGAAGATCTGAAAAGAGTGCCCCGCTTGGGCCCGAAAGCGTTTGAGCAGGCTGCCGGGTTTCTGCGCATCAGGAAAGGGAAAAACCGTCTTGATGCAAGCGCGGTTCACCCTGAGTCCTACCCCATTGTAGAGGCGATGGCCAGAGATCTGGCCTGCACGGTGCAGGATTTGCTCGATCATGAAATCTTGAGGCGGCGTATCGATCTGACCCAATACGTGACACACAAGGTGGGTATGCCGACCCTGAATGATGTCCTTGCGGAGTTGGCCAAGCCCGGGCGGGATCCCCGCAAGCATTTTGAAGTGGTCGACTTTGCTGAAGGCATTGAAAAGATTGAGGATCTTTGTCTCGGCATGAAGCTGCCGGGCGTTGTCACCAATGTCACCGCCTTCGGCGCTTTCGTGGACATAGGGGTCCACCATAATGGACTGGTCCATGTGAGCCAATTGTCAAAGCGCTATGTCAAAGATCCCCGCAAGGTGGTCCGAGTGAATCAGCGTGTCACGGTCACGGTCATGGACGTGGACCTGACAAGAAAAAGGATCTCTCTCTCCATGAAAGAAAAAGGCGACCGGCCGGATGGGGGTGCGCGGGAAAGACTGAAACCGGCAGGAAAAAAGGAGACAGCTTCTAAGCAGAAACAGCAGGAACCCGGCCCCTTCGACAACGCCTTCACCAAGCTTTTCGAGAGATAACTGCATTCGATTCAGGACCAAAACAACCATTTTGTAGTTGCAATGTGGCTACAATATAGTTACAGTAATACTCCACTTTGATGGGAAAATGGTTTTAAGGACAGATTTCTCACAGCAAAGGAGAGGATTGATGTCTGATGAGGTGACGGGATCGGTTCTGGTCGTAGGCGGCGGCATTGCCGGGATGCAGTCCGCCCTGGACCTGGCCGATTCCGGATATTATGTCTACCTTTTAGAGAAAGGCCACGCCATCGGCGGGGCCATGGCACAACTGGACAAGACCTTCCCGACCAATGATTGTGCCATGTGAATTATCTCTCCTAAACTGGTCGAGGTCGGCCGGCATCTCAATATCGAACTCCTGACACTTTCCCAAGTTCTTGACGTCAAGGGTGAGCCCGGAAAT
Organism: Desulfobacteraceae bacterium; assembly: GCA_050050615.1. Classification (GTDB taxonomy): domain Bacteria; phylum Desulfobacterota; class DSM-4660; order Desulfatiglandales; family HGW-15; genus JASFTV01. Next base: position 2,545 of record JASFTV010000178.1, on the reverse strand, counting down.
TTTGAAATCGAAATCCTCAAACAGCCTCGCTTTGTGGACATGGATAAATGCATCGCTTGCGGGACCTGTGCTGAGAAATGTCCGAAAAAGGTTGATGATGCCTTTAATCAGAATCTGATCAAGCGGAAGGCCGCCTACGTGGAATACGCTCAGGCCGTACCCCTCAAGTATGCGATCGATAAGGACAACTGCATCTACTTCGTGAAGGGAAAATGCCGGGCCTGCGAAAAATTTTGCCCCACGGATGCGATCAATTTTGAAGACACGGAAGAGAAACTGAGGCTAAACGTGGGGGCGATTATCCTTGCACCCGGATTCAAGCCTTATGACCCGGGCCGCTATCAGACCTATCATTACGCCAAGTGTCCCAACGTGGTCACCAGCATGGAGTTTGAGCGCATTCTGAGCGCTACAGGACCCTACCAGGGCCACCTCCAGAGACCTTCGGATCAGAAAGAACCCAAGAAGATTGCCTGGCTCCAGTGCATCGGTTCCAGGGATATACACCACTGTGATCACGGTTACTGCTCATCTGTTTGCTGCATGTACGCTATCAAGGAGGCGGTCATCGCAAAGGAGCACGCAGGCGGCGATCTGGACTGTGCGATCTTCTACATGGATATGCGGACCCATGGTAAGGACTTTGAGAGATACTACGATAACGCCAGAGAAAATCAGGGCGTTCGTTTTATTCGCACCAGGGCCCCCACCATCGAGTCGGTTGAGGGGAGTGATGATCTTATCATTCCTTACCTCAATGAGAACGGGGACGTTGTGGAGGAGCGCTTTGACATGGCGGTCCTTTCCGTGGGCTTTGAAACGGCGTCTGAGGTCGTTGCACTGGCGAACAAGCTGAACATCGATCTTACGGAGGGCCAATTCTGTCAGACCGATACCTTCTCTCCCGTAAGAACATCCAGGGAAGGCATCTATGTATGCGGCGCATTCCAGGGCACGAAGGACATCCCTCAGTCGGTCATCGAGGCAAGTTCAGCGGCTGCAGAAGCGGGTGCCCTTTTGAGCCGGTCAAGGAACAGCCTGACCAGGAAAAAGAAGGTTCCGGCTGAGAGAACTGAAGGGGGCAAAAGACCGCGCGTCGGCGTGTTTGTATGCCGCTGCGGCATTAATATCGCGGGCGTGATCGATGTTCCGGCGGTACGCGACTATGCCGCCACTTTGCCCTATGTGGAATACGTCACCGACAATCTTTTTACCTGCTCGACGGATACCCAGGACATTATGACCGAGGTCATCAAAGAGAAAAACCTGAACCGCATCGTAGTGGCTGCCTGCACACCAAAGACCCATGAGCCGCTTTTTCAGGAGACCCTGGCCAATGCAGGCCTCAACAAATACCTCTTTGAGATGACCAACATCCGCAATCAGGATTCGTGGGTACACAAGGACGACCCAGAGAAGGCTACTGAGAAGGCGAAGGACCTGGTCCGCATGGCCGTTGCCAGGGTGGCCCTGATGAGCCCCCTCAAGGAGGTTGAAGTGGATATCAATCAGAGGGCGCTCGTGGTGGGAGGCGGGATATCCGGCATGGTGGCTGCGAGAACCCTTTCAGGACAGGGCTATCAGGTCAGCCTGGTTGAGCGGGCTTCATCTTTAGGAGGCCAGGCCCTTCATCTTTTCAAAACGTGGCGGGGTGAGGATATTCAGAAGAATCTGGCTGATCTTGTCAAGTCGGTCGAGTCTGATTCAGACATTGAAATACATCTTGATACGGAACTCAGCAACGTGGAGGGCTTTGTCGGGAATTTCAAGTCCAGCCTGAGCACAGATGGCAACGAGGCCGTGATTGAGCACGGAATCGCGGTGCTCGCCACAGGCGCGCAGGAGTTCAAACCGGATGAATACCTCTACGGGAAAGATCCCAGGGTGGTCACCCATTTGGAGCTGGATGAGAAGTTCATGAATGATGATCCCTCTTTAAAGGAGATCAAAACAGCCGCTTTCATTCAGTGTGTGGGCTCCAGGGAGGCGGAAAGGCCATACTGTTCCCGGGTTTGCTGTACCCATGCGATTGAGAGTGCGCTTCATTTGAGAGAGCTCAACCCGGAGATGAACATCTACATTCTTTACCGGGATATCCGGACCTATGCGGAGCGGGAATATCTTTACAGAAAGGCCCGCCTTGCAGGGATTCTCTTCATTCAGTTTTCAAAGGACCAGAAACCGCAGGTGACGGCAGAAGCGGATGGCCTAAAAATAGAAGTGATGGATCAAAACCTCGGGCAAAGTGTGGAGATGAAGGCGGATCTCCTGGCACTGGCGTCCGCCATTGTGGCTTACAAAGATGAAAAACTGGCCCAGTTCTTCAAGGTGCCCATGAACGAAGACGGATTCTTTGTGGAGGTCCATGCAAAGCTTGCTCCTTCAGAGTTCGCAACAGAGGGCGTGTTTCTCTGCGGCATGGCCCATTATCCGAAGCCGATTGATGAGTCGGTCGCTCAGGCACAGGCTGCATCCTCCAGGGCTGTCACCCTGCTGGCCAGTGAGAAGGTGCAGGTCAGTGGCACGGTGGCCTATGTGAATCCCG
>JASFTV010000177.1:0-6967 GCA_050050615.1 Desulfobacteraceae bacterium | reverse complement strand
TATAGGCATAACGGCGGCAAAGGTCAATCCACTCTTCACTGTAAAGAATATCCTCTGCTACCATAATATAGGCCCAACTCCCTGAAGCGACGTTGATGAAAAACTCTGAGGTTCCCTTACGAACACGTTCCCTGTCTCTGAGACGAACCTCGACACCATCCTCCTTTCTACCACCCGTGGTGACAGACCAGTGCTTTCCCGACACCCCGGCATCACCTGAAATGGCACGATCCTGCAAAGAACCGCTCTCCTGAAACCTCACCCGAATCCTCGCCTGCTTCACCGGCCTGTCAAAACCGTCCAAAAACTGACGTAACCTCTGGATGGATTCAGGATGGTCTATGACAAGCAACTGGTTGGTCCGAGTGTCTGCGGCAGCCCTCCCTTCTTGCGAAAGCATCTTCTGTATCATCGGTAGCGCCTCTGATGCGCTCCTGTGTTGCATCGGGATGACGGCCGTCTCTCCCAGACAGAGACCCGAACAAATGAACAGATGAAACATAAGCGAAAATGCAACGATAAGGCCAAGTCTTTGGTGAGAGCGGAATTCGGCTCCCAGTTCCTTTTTCATAGCTAATGCCTCTCCCTCTGTGGGAGGAGACTCTCTGAGCCTTGTTCCTTCCCGCAGAAGTTCCAGAATCCCCTTATGAACTTTCGATTTATCCTAACACAATCCTTGATGCGCACCCAATGGCTTATGGAGGGCTCACGTTTCAAGAGAGAGCCAGGATTTCAGGCTGAGCCATGGGAACGCAGGTATGGCCGGATCTCTTCATGCCTGAACGCCTCTTCTATTTCCCTTATGTTATCCGCTTTTCGTCTTTTTCGGTGCCTGATCAAATAGCCGATATCCTGAAGGATCGCATAGTAGGCGGGCACCATAGAGAGGATGAGCAGAGTGGCAAAGGACAGTCCCCACATGATGGCCGTAGCCAGCGGGGCCCAGAAGATGGATTTGCCGCCCAGACCGAAGGCCATAGGGGCCAAGCCGAAGATCGTGGTCAGCGATGTGAGCATGATGGGCCGCATCCGAACATGGCAGGCCCTCACAATGGCCAAATAGAGATGTCTTGGATTTTCCTTCCAGTAACGATTTATGAAATCAAGAAGAACCAGGGAATCATTAACCACAATCCCGGAAAGGGTGAGAAGCCCGATGAGCGTTATGAATGTGAGGGGGTTGCCGCTGACAAGTAGCCCCACAATAACACCAAGGGTGACGAAGGGAATGGTAATCATAATGATGAAAGGCTGGGCGAAAGAGTTGAACTGGAGGGCAAGAATAAAAAATATGAGAAACAGGGCCAACATGGCGGCTTTCCCCATTTCTCTGAGCGACGTGTTGGTCTCATCTTGAAGACCGCCCGCTATCATTCTCGCTCCCGCGAAATCTCTCTTCATGCCGTCAAAATATTTTCCGGCAATCGCATTCGCCTTCACAGCTGTCATGCGGTCTCCGCTTAAGTTCGACAAGAAACCCTTTACCCCCTTTCCCTGGTCTTTCAGGTTCTTGATGTTTGCGGTGACCCTTACGGTCGGTCTACCGTTGTAATGGTAGATATTGTGAAACCCTGGTTTCATGCGGATATGAGCCACTTCTTTCAAGGGGACCAACCCATGTCCGGGTATCACGATCTTCAGATTCATCAGGTCATCGAAATCACGCCTATATTCAGGCAGATACTTTAGTTTGACCTCCTGTTCCTCATCCCCCTGCTCGTATGTCGCAACCGTAAGGCCATGAAAGGCCGCCTGAACGACCCTGACGAGTCGCCCCTGATCGATCCCGAGGCTTTTTGCCTTTGATTCGTCTACAGTGATTTCCATGAACTGTTTTTCTCTTGAGAAATTGTCCTGTACATCAACGATCCCCTGGTGTTTCGATAATTCCTCCTTGACAAGGCCGGCAATCCAGGCTGAAGTCTCCCAGTCCGCTGACTGTATTTTCAGGTCTACGTCGGTCCCGACGGGCGGCCCCTCAAGCAGCCTCTCAAGCACAAATGCGGTCGCGCCGTGGGATGTGAGGAGATGCCCGACATCTTCTCTGATGCTTTCCATGAGCGCCACCACGCTCGTTTTACGTACCTCATGATCCTTGAGGATCACCCCGAGCATGCCGTAGTGGGTGCCGAAAATCGGCTCGTAATTGACCTCTTTCATGCCGGCAATCGCAATCGGCGCTTCCAAATGCTCTCCGATTTTTTCTTTGACGAGGTCGGAGAGGGCCATCAACGTCTCTTTTGAACGCTCGACAGTGGAGCCTACCGGGAGATCAAAGTAAATGTTGAATCGTGGAAAGGCGTCGCTCTTCGGAAACATTTCAAAATCGGTCTGAAAATAGAGAAAAAAAGCAAGAGCCGTGGATAAGACGATCACCAGGACGGAGACGTATCGGTGTTTTAGAATGATCCGCAAATAAGGGTAGTAAATCCTCCGAATGGGCCTGAATACATCCAGCCTTTTTTTTGAAACAGTGTTTTTGAGAGCCTTTGCCGATGTGAGTTCCACCACATGGGACGGAAGCATGAAAAAGACCTCAAAAAGGGAGGCAGAAAGGGCGAAAAGGACCACTTTGGGCAGAATGGACAGATAGCGTCCGATCACACCGCTGATCATAAACAAAAGGGGAAAGAAGGCGGCCATATTTGTGGACACGGAAGCCAAGACCGGCGCCAGGACTTCCCGACTCCCCTTAAGCACAGCTTCTGTGCGTGGGAGTCCCTTTTCAAGGTATCGGAATATGTTTTCCAGGACCACTATGGCGTCATCCACAATGACCCCCAGAACGAGAATAAGTCCAAAAAGAGTCACCCCGTCAATGGAAAGACGAAAAACTTTCATCAAGGTGAAGGTGATCAGAAAGGCAACCGGTATGCCGATGGAGGCAAAAATCGCATTTCGCCCTCCCATGGATATCCAGAGGATGATGAAAACGGCTATGATTCCCAGCAAAGCATTGTTTTGAAGTTCCTTGATCCTTTTCTTGATCACCTTGGACTGGTCAAAGTAGATCGTGGTCTCAAGGCCGGGATACTGTGTGTTGATCTCTTTTGCGATCGCCCTGACATCATCCACGATCTGAATCATGTTCACGTTTCTTTTCCTTTTTACAGCGAGAACGAGGGCGTTTTTCTTATCGATAAAAGTCAGGGCTCGGGCTTTCTCAAGGGTCGGTGTTATGCGGGCAATATCTCTGAGGTAAACCGTGCCCCCGTCTTGGCTCTTCAGGGCCACCTCCTCGAGGTCCCACGGAGTCGGAGGTTCTCCCACCATCCTGATGGCCGTCTCGTGGTGTCCCATCTCGACGCTGCCGCCCGGGAGATTTCTTGAGCGACCGGCAATCGCCTGGACGACCTCCGTGGTGGAGATCTCGTAGGAAGCCATGCGGTGCGGATTCAGTTCCACCCAGATTTCGTGATCCCGCTCACCGTGGATTTCTACTTCCGAAACCCCGACGATCTCTTCCATGGTTTCAGCCACATCTTTTGCGATATCCTGGAGTTGCATCTTGGGGAGATCACCGGACAGACCCACCAGACAAACAGGGAAAATGGCCACTTCAATTTCCAAAACCCTTGGAACCTTGGCCTCCTCCGGAAGATCTTCCACCCGATCCACCGCATTTCTGACCTCCTGCATGCCCTGATCGATCTCATATTCGGAAAGATTGGTTTGAAAGAAAACGCGGATTTGTGAGGTCCCTTCAAAGGATCTGGATTCGTGCCGCCTGATCTGGGTTATTCCCTGGAGCTCATCCTCAATTTTGTTGGTGATCAACTTCTCCATTTCCTCAGGCGAAAAACCGTGGGCCACAGTGATGATCATCCCCTCTCCCACGGTGAGATCAGGGTCCAGATAGCGTGGCATGGCATTGTAAGAGTAGATGCCCAGGGCTATGATTAGGATCAACGCCATTCGCACAACGATCGGTCTTTGTATGCCAAATCTTGTGAGAAACATCTTGCACTATTCCATATCTTGCCACTCGGATCTAAGAAATCCGGGCCCATGGAGACTGTGTCACAATCCCCTTTTGCCCCCATTTGTCATTTCGAGCGGAGAGAGAAATCTTAAATTCCCAGCCACTTGCAGCTCTAAGATTCCTCGGCTGTCGCCTCGGAATGACATGACGACACAGCCTCGGAGGACCCGGATAGGTTCTACCGATCCAGGGCTTAGAGGAGTCGGTCTCTGTTGAATAATGATGCTCAGGGGCGAAGCCTTTTCTGAAGTGACTGGTGGGAGGGCGCCCTCTTTTCATGACTCATTAATTTCATTCTCCCCAACGTCCTTTAAGTTTGAACCTCTTCGTATTGCACCGGCTCCCCATTTTTGAGCCCCGCTGGATTGGTGATCACCAGTTCGTCGTCGGTGAGGCCTGACAAAATCTCCACTTTCTGTTCGTAGTAGGAGCCCAATATTACCCTTCTGAAGACAGCCCTTCCATTCTCAACCACAAACACACCCATTCTACCCTCTTCCTCACTGAGCCAGGAGGTGTGAAGCTTTATGGTTTTTTTCCGCTCCCTGATAGGAAATTTGACCCGAACCGTCATTCCGTCCGCCATTCTAGGATCAGGGTCATGGACCAAGAACTCCAAGGGGAAAGAACGGGTCACAGGGTCAGCGGTAGGTGAGAGAAAAGTCAGTTCTCCAGTAAACGTCTGCCCAGGGAGAGCATCCACAGTAAACTCAAATTTTTGGACGTCATCCAAGACCGGGATGTACCTTTCGCCCAGGGAAAGCCTCAGTTTCATCCTACGTGTGTCCACCACCTGGGTAATGATGGTGCCCGGGCCTACGATTTCATGCTCCTCCACGTGACGAAAGGCAATGCGTCCGTCAAAAGGGGCTCGCAAAACCGATTTTCTTAACCGGTCTTTTGCCATGGCCAAGGTTGCTCGAGTCTGATCGAGATTTGCGCGAGCAGCCTCCCTGTCTTCAATTCGGGGCCCCTGTCTGGCAAGCGCCAGCTGCTCTCGCGCAGAATCCAGATCGGCGCGGGCCGTGTCTATTGCTCTTTTTGCAGCATCATAGTCACTGTTGGAGACGGCTTTGTCGTCGTGAAGATTCTTCATCCTTTCGTAGTTATTTTCCGCCTCTTCAAGGGCAGCTTCAGCCTGCTCCAGAGCCGCCTCACTGATGCGGATCTCCTCAGGTCTGCTCCCTCTTTCCACCTTTTTCAATTGGCTTTCAGCCATTGCCATGGCCGCTTTTGCCTGCCGAACTTCAATGCGGATAGTGCTTGTGCTGATCTCCGCCAAGACTCGATCCCTTCGGACGATGTCCCCCCTTTCAAAAAACAGCCTCTCTATGGTTCCGCCCAACTCAGTGGCCATGTTGACTTTGCGGCCGGCATAAAGCGTGCCTACATGCTCGATACTCCCCTGACGGACCTCCGCTTTGACAGCAAAGACTTTTACCTGTTTCCTATTTGGGGAAGCACTCCCAATTTGCGAAAGGGTTTCACCCCCTTCTCCGCATCCAATGGAAGCAAAAAGGGCGCAAGCCAAAAACAAGGTGATCCCTGTTTTCGCCGGTTCCCTTTGAATCTCAATCACTTTGATCCAAGACATATTCTGAAGCCCGCTTCTCTCCGTTAGCCGATTTTCGCCCTTACGCAGCGCACGCTCTCTTCACGGGCTGTTGCCCAAACCCTTAAACGAGCTATGCTATGAGAGGCGTTGAACCCTTTTCTGGGATGACTGGTGGGATTTTTTGTGAGATATGGTCTCTCAAAACAGGCACGGCCTCCTGAAACACCCTATCGGGTGTCAAAAAGAGCAAAGCCCTATGGGCTTGGATTCTTTACTTTCCTGAGCACCCGGATGTCGGTGATTCGTGTAGAAGGGTACTGCCCCTGCGCATCCTTTTCCAGGTACTTGACCATATCCCATAGGGTATTGAGGGCTGTGGAAACCCCCACAAGGGCTTCCATTTCTACCCCTGTCCGTGCTTGGGCTTTCACGCGGCACGTCGCCTCGATGGAATCCGGCAAAACCCGGAACCCCACGCCGACGGTATCCAAAGGAATTTGGTGACAGTGTGGAATCAGCAGATGGGTCTGCTTTGCAGCATTCATGGCTGCTACCTCTGCCACTTGCAATGGATCCCCTTTCTTAATTCTCCCTTTCTTTATCTCCTGAATGGTCCCAGGCAATAGAAGGATCCGTCCAGCGGCCTCGGCCTCGCGAATCACAACAGGCTTCTCAGTGACATCAACCATGCCCATGAAATTCACCCCTTTTCCTTTTCCGTATCTCCAAGCGAACTAAACGATGTGCTCCCGAGATCCAGTGGATAAAAACAACCCCCATCGAAAGACTTTAATCTTCCATATGTGTGTTGTCGTATTCTCCATGAATAATTCGGGCGAGGGTTCAATTGGACCAGACGGCCCTAGGCGGGGACACATGGTGAGAACTATCGATCAAAGAATTCTTTTTTCTGGCTCGCTTCGGCCTTAATTCGATTCACCGTCTCAATGAGTGCAGAAAAAACATTCTCACGGATGTCGCCAGCCACCGCCACCGCCAGGATTTCATCGCCCACACCAAGCAGCCCTTCATTGGTATCAACCAGCACATCAACAATTCCCGGGTATGCCTTGATATCATGAACTATTTTGCCTATGGCATCATGATCATAAAAGACCTCGATACCTGTGACTTCACGCCCATTACGAGAATTGCCGCGCACCACACCCAGGTGGCTGGCAATCATGCCGATTCTGCTCGACAACTCATGTGCCCTAAGGGTTTCTATCATTTTATTGAGATTCATGCTAGTGCTCTTCATCGTCACCCTGATCAAGATGAAACAACCTTCTGGCAATATCCAAATAGGTATCCCGGGTTGGTCTTTCCGCCTTTCTTTTCAAAACAAGAATGGGATCATTGATGATCTTCTCAGTGATAGAAAGGGTAAGGGCCTCCAGAATTTTCCTCTGGGAAGGGGTAAAGCTCTT
>JASFTV010000176.1:0-6987 GCA_050050615.1 Desulfobacteraceae bacterium | reverse complement strand
AGGCTGATGCTTTCTAGAAAAGTCTCACCGTAGCGCTTTTTTATCCACCTTCCCCACCGGGGTTAAGGGCAATCTTTCCATGAACTGGATGATCTTGGGGACTTTGTAAGGGGATAGCTTCTCCCTGGCAAATGCAATAATGTCCTCTTTGACCTCCTCTTCATTCCTGCCGCGATAAGGCTGAGCAAGCTGAACCACCAATTTGACCATTTCGCTACCTGGTCTTTTCGGGTTCGGCACCCCAATGATGGCACAAAGCTCTATGGCTGGATGGTCGTGAAGCTTCTCCTCCACCTCCCGTGAAAAGACCTTGAACCCGGCGACGTTCACCATGTCCTTTGACCGATCTACAATCGTAAAGTATCCCTCTTCATCCATGAGGGCCACATCGCCCGTATAGAGCCAGCGCTCACCTTGGAATTCCTTCAGGGCAATTTCGGTCTCATCCGGCCTGCTAAGATACCCTTTCATGACCTGAGGTCCCTGCACGATAAGTTCCCCTTCGTCTCCCACAGGAACTTCCCGAGTTTCGGTCTCCAGATCCACCAGCTTCACCCGCGTGCTCTGGACAGGAAGCCCGACCGTACCGATCTTCTTTTTTCCCCTTCTAGGATTCATGGTGATGATGGGACTCGTTTCCGTCATCCCGTAGACCTCAATGAGTTTGTTTGTACCTACAACGCTTTCAAGAGCCCTGATTCCGTCCACCGGAAAAGGTGAAGCCCCGGATATGCAGAATTTCAAGTTTGAGAAATCAAGCTTCTTGAAACCCGGCTCGTCCAGAAGCATCAAATAAAGCGAAGGCACGTTGACCAAAATAGTTGGGCGGTAACGATCAAGTTCCGTGACGATATGTTTCGTATTCCTTGGGTCGGGAATGAGCACTTGGGTACCGCCCGATGCAAGGCCAACCAGGCCCAATGCGAGCCCTGCCAGGTGAAAAAATGGGAAGCAAGACAGGAGAACCTCTTTGCCCTTTTCCGGCTTGCACCATTCATCCACCTGGGTCACGTTGGCCACGATGTTCTGGTGGGTGAGAATGGTTCCTTTTGGGACCCCTGTTGTGCCTCCGGTATATTGAATGAGACAGAAATCCTCGGGCCCGACCTCGAGGCCGGGCCCCTGATCAGGATAACGCTTAAGAACATCCATAAACAGGAGGACCTTCTTGTCGGCCAAAGGCGTGATCCGTCCGGTAGGAACCTTTTTTAGAACTCTCGCCAAGAATCTTCTGACCCTGGATAGAAAGTCGAGGATGCCTGTCACATACACGACCTCGAGGTGGGGCAACTGTTCAATGATGCTCAAAAGCCGATGTTCAAATATGGCGTCAAGGGTCACCAGCGCTTTGGTCTTGCAATCATTGAGCTGGTAGGCCATTTCGCTGGGTGTTAAAAGAGGTGATATACCAGAGGTTGCACAGCCGGCCTTTAGAGACCCCACCTGAGCAATGAGATACTGGGGAATATTCGGGAGATTGATCCCGACCACATCACCTTGGCGACAGCCATTGTGCGCGAGCGCTGTAGCAAAACGGTTCGCATATCCCGCGAGCGTATTGTAGGTGAGGGTCTTACCCAAAAAGTGAAGGGCCGGTCTTTCTGGAAACTTCCCGAAAGTCTCATCAAAGCAGTCCACCAGGGAGATGTCAGGAACTTTGATTTCCTCGCTGACACCCGGATCGTAGGCGTTGAGCCATGGCTTGTCGTCGTAGCCCATGGGAAATCCTTTTGAGAATTGACGATAGAAGATTGATGATTGGCTATTGAATATTGAAGAATAGAAGGAGCCCCAAATTTCCAATCGCCAATCTTCAATATTCAATGGTCAATACTCAATCTCCCATCACAGCCCCATGAATTTGGCGGCTATTCCTCTCATGATCTCGTTGGTCCCCGCAAAGATGGACATGACCCGCGTATCTCTCCACGCGCGAGCGATTGGGTGTTCTTCACAGTAGCCGTGGTTCCCGCAGAGATCCATACATCCATTTGCCACTCTCATAGCCATCTCGGTCGTCCAGTACTTTGCCATGGAAGCTTCCACCACGATGCTTTTCTCTTCCATGTGATCCCCAATCAGCTTGTCCAGGAACGTCCGACCCAGCTTGACTTCAGTCGCCATTTCCACGATCTTGAACTGGTTGGACTGGAACTTGGATAGGGGTCTGCCGAAATCGGTTCGCTCTTTGCAATGCTCTATCGTCATATCCAGAACTTTTTCCGCACTGGCCACAGCCATGACAGCACACATGAGCCGCTCTTGCTGGAGCTTTTCCATGAGCATGAGAAAGCCGCCCCCCTTGAGGCCCAGGCGGTTTGCCTTCGGTACCTTGCAGTCGCTGAAGTTCAGTTCAGCCGTATCCTGGCTGTGCCAACCCATCTTGGAAAGTCTCTTGCTCTTTTCAAACCCCTTGGCCTCCGCCTCCACAAGGTACAGATCAATGGCCCTGTAGGGGTCTTCCACTGAAGTATCCTTGGCAGCCAAGACCAACAGGTCGCAATTGATACCATTGCTGATAAAGGTCTTCTGACCGTTGATGACCACATGGTCTCCCTTTTCTGTGGCGGTGGTCGACATGGACGCCAAGTCGCTGCCCGCATTCGGTTCGGTCATGGCAATAGCGGTGATGATCTCCCCGGAGACACATCCCGGGAGATACCTCCGCTTCAATGCCTCCGAACCGTAGGAAGTAATATAAGGGACCACGATGTCGGTGTGAAGGGGCGCGGCTAGTCCGGTGTGATGGGTGTGCACCAGTTCTTCTGTGACAATCACGGAGTAGAGAAAGTCTGCCCCCATGCCGCCGTATTCCTCGGGTACATCCATGCACAAGAAGCCCTCTTCCCCCATCCTTTTCCAAATCGACCTGGGTACGATACCGGCCTTTTCCCACTCATCGACATAAGGGATCACCTCTTGTTCAAAAAACTTACGGACCCGCACCCTGAATGCCTTATGCTCGTCCGTGTATTTCAAAATGTCCACAGCCTCAACTCCCCATTGACCGGCCCTTGGGCCGGATTTACAGGGCAGAAGCCCTGCCGGTTATCTTATCCGCCAATAAGTTCTTCTGTGCCTGCCCGGGTTCGGCAAAGAGGTCGAGCACCTTGGCGTCCCTGTAGAAATGCTCTATCTGTCCCTCTGTCATGTACCCATAGCCTCCGTAGATCTGGACACAATCATTCGCAACCGCGTAGGCCGTCTTGGCGCCAGCCACCTTTGAAATAAGGATAGCTGGATGATCGGGCCTTCCCTGATCCATAGACCAGGCTGCTTTGTAGACAATGAGCCTTGATGTCTCCACTTCGATGCACATGTCCGCCAGTTTGTTTCTTATGGCGTCAAAGGAGACAATCGCACGTCCAAACTGCTCCCTCCTTTTGCTATACTCCAGAGCCATGTCCAGTGCGCCTTGTGCTATTCCCACACCCATGGCACCCGCTTCAATTCTCATGGTATCCAAAAACGCTTTCAGCTGACGGTAAGCATCCTTTTCCTGGCCCACGACGTTTTCTTTTGCAAGGTGAACATTCATGAAGGCGGCTTGGCTGATAGGGATCATTCTCATCCCCGCCTTTTGGCCCATGGTCAATACCTCCAGACCAGGCGTCTCCCTTTCAACCAAAAAAGCAGTCTGTACGATCGGATCACCTGGGTCTGTTTGGCAAACAACGATGATAAAGCTTGCCAGGTTTCCCAGAGTCACAAAGGACTTCTTTCCATGAATCACATATCCATTGTTGTCTCGGATCGCCTTTGTTGAGAATGGTGCCAGGGAATAACCGTCCTCGAGGAACGCTAGGGTCATCAGGCCCTCTCCGTGCGCAACGAAGGGGAGAATCCGTTTCTTCTGATCCCCGTTCCCATAGTAGAGGACCATCTCTGAGCCGAAATCTGAAAGGGCCAAGGCCATTCCGATCCCTGAATCTTGACGGCAAAAAGCCTCTATAATGAGGGCGTTCTCCAAGAGGCCAAGGCCTTGACCATCGTACGCCTCAGGAAAGTGGACACCAAGAAATCCAAGGTCACCCGCTTTTTTCAGGATAGTCGTGGGGAATTGCTGATTCTTGTCATGTTCTAGAGCGAGGTCCGGATCGAATTCGCCCTTGGCAAATTCCCGGGCTGCTTTTTGAATATCGCTCTGTTCTTTGCTCAGATTGAAATCCATCTACTTGGCCTCCGGCCCCCCATGGGCAATCTTTACGGCGTAGGCATTACCCCTGGTGTCATAGAAAACAATTTTCTGAGCGGCTTTCCATTGCATCTCATCCATCGAGCAATAGAAAGCGATCGTTTCTCCGGGTCCGACGCGTCGCTCTCCGTGGGGCATCAGGGTGTCGACTCGATGCAACCCCGAACCATCTTTCAGATCAAAATAGCTGGGAATATGAACGGTTCGATCACTGTGGTTTGTGATGTGTATTTCCAGGTTCTGGTCAAAAACGCGCGGGCCACAGCATGTCTTGAAGGCGAAGATGTCCTCGATGGGGGAGTTCATGATAGGTCGAATCAAAAGAGACATACTCTACGCCCTCATGTGAGCAATTGCTTTGGGACTTTGAATTGCGCTATCGCTAGGGTTCTAGAGCATTGTAAGCACTTCTAATCCTTGTGCCTTCCAACAATGGCTATGCTGCAAATATTCATAAAAGGAAGCCCACCCAAATTCTGGGTGAGTCCGTACCGGGGATTCTCAATCTGTCTTTCGTCTGCTCTACCGTGCAACTGTAGATACATCTCATAGAGCATGCGCAGACCCGATGCGCCGATGGGATGGCCAAAGCATTTCAGCCCGCCGTCTACCTGACAGGGGATTTTGCCGTCCCGATTGTAGAAACCCTCCAGGACATCCTTCCAGGCTGCTCCTCGTTCCGAAATATGCAGATCCTCGTAAGTGACGAGCTCTGTGATGGAAAAGCAGTCATGGAGCTCCATCATGCTGATCTCCTCGCGAGGATTGGTAATCCCTGCTTCTTCATAGGCCTTGATGCTGCAGCGGTCCGTGGTCATGAAGTGATCCCCGTCCCAACTGTTGTAACCCATCTCCTCACCGCTGCTGAGTGCGAGTTGCAAGGCTTTCACGGTCACCGGGTTTTTGATACCCATGTCCCTCGCCTTGTCCACGGTTGTGACGATCGCACAGGCTGACCCATCGCTTACCCCGCAGCAGTCAAATAGCCCCAAAGGGTGAGCGATGATGGGGGCAGCCATGACCTGTTCAATGGTGACCCTCTTTCTGAGGTGGGCTTTGGGATTGAGGGCGCCGTTTTCGTGACTCTTGACTGAGACTTGGGCCATGGCCCGCTTGAGATCCTGATCCGGGATACGGTGCTTGGCTGCATAAGCCGTTGCAAGCTGGGCGAAGGACCCGGGAGCTGTCATATTGGGATTCCAGAGCCAGGCAAGGGATCCTATGGTGGAACTCACCATACTGGGAAGCCCTCCGAATCCCGTATCTTTTAGCTTTTCCGAACCCAAAGCGAGGCACATATCATAAGCCCCGGACGCGACGGCATAGACGGCCCCGCGAAAAGCCTCTGTGCCGCTGGCACAGAAGTTCTCGGTCCTCGTGACCGGAATGAAGGGGAGACGAAGGTTCATAGACAGGGGCAGAGCGCTTTTGCCGACGTTGATTTCGTCATAGCACGTACTAAGCCAGGCCGCCTGAATCTCGTCCCTGTCAATGCCTGCATCCTCGATGCACTCCGTAAAGGCCTCCACCATGAGTTCCTCAGCACCCACCTCCCATCGTTCCCCGAAGCGAGTGCAACCCATTCCAATAATCGCCACCTTATCTCGTATTCCTGTGGCCATAGTCACCCTCCGATTCAAAATATTGGAGTAATGGCGTATTGGAGTGGCCGACTTCGCCATAGTCCCCGACGCTTCAAAGCCGCCGTGGCGAAGGCGCATAGCCTATCCGGCCTTCGCAGCCGTTATGACGGAGTAGGCTGGCTACGACGGCTGAACTGGAGTGTTGGGTTTGCTTTTTTCCATTACTCCACCACTCCAGTACTCCATTACTCCCTATTCCATCATTCCGTCTCAGAATTTAAACAGTTTCTCAATAAGCTGCGACTTCATCAGGTCACCCTCAATCTGGAGCTTCCCACCCGTATAGGCTGCCATCGCATTCAACTCACCGGCAATCAGTTTGATGAAATCCTCCTCCGCCATCTTGATCGTCGTCGTCGGCGTGCCATGCGCTCCATCCACCACCTCACAGGCCCCATCCTTCACCTTCACATGCCAGTCTCCGCCACCAGGACCCGAAATCTTGAACTGAAAGATTACGTCCACTCCTGCCGCCTTGTCCGCCTGAAAAGCCTCTGGGATACGCTCAAAGACACCCTTCACCGTCAACGCGCCTTCAGGCTCTTCTGCCCCAGCTTCCTTCTTCGGCTTGAATGCATCCAGCATAGGCGCAAAGGCCGCCACCGTATTGGAAAACTCCTGCGCACCGGAGAGGTCGTTTATCCCATCCCAGTGCCTGTGAACCTCTTCAACCGTGGGCACACGCGTGCCGTCTCCAACCACGGTGCCAGGGCCGGTTACGATTCCAACACGGTTGAAATACCCCATGCCAGCATTGAAAACCATGCCATTCTCTTCACATCCCTCTGAGCAGAGATAGAGGACCAACGGCGCCACAAACTCCGGCTTCAGCTTCTCAAAAAGATCCGGCGGTAACACCTCCTCCGTCAACCTCGTCCCCGCAATCGGCGCCACCGTGTTCACCTTGATGTTGTGCTTCTCACCCTCCAGCTTCAACGTGTTCATAAATCCTACCAAACCCATCTTCGCCGCAGAGTAGTTCGTCTGTCCAAAATTGCCGTACAAACCCGCAGCAGAGGTCGTAAACACAATCCGGCCACAGCGGTTCTCACGCATCTTGACAAAAGCAGGACGCGTCACATTATACGCCCCGTTGAGGTGAACCGCCATGATCGCTTCCCAGTTCTCAGGCTCCATCTTCACCAGCGT
>JASFTV010000175.1:0-6991 GCA_050050615.1 Desulfobacteraceae bacterium | reverse complement strand
CTCAATCCAATTTCAGTCCTATTTAGCCCATGAGTGCGCGCATCATGTTCATTTTTTCTTGGGAAAGACAAACGAGGAAGCTTGGTTACGGGAAGGATAGACCCGCTAGGTTCAGTGGCTTGTTGTACAGAACCTATATGGAGATCACCGTGACCGTGCCTGGCTCTATCATGCCCTGATACAGATCGTCAAATAAAATCCTTTACCATGGCTGGCATTGCCCTGACCGTTGAGCAAGGAACCACCCTGCATAGCTAGTCGGCGTGGGGCTGGCCTCCGTCATTTTTACAATGGGCTCTCCGCGAATCGGCAATGGTTTGGAAGAAGTGCGCTTTCTACCGTTCAGTACGCTGGTCAAATCGATATCTCAGTCTATATTGCTTTTTTCTTTTTAATGAACTATACTTATAATATTCTGTATTGTTGTAGAATAGTCTCGATTCTTTTTGAGTCATTCTCTTTTTGTGAAAGCTTTGTTTTTGCCTATGTACATCACCCCGTAGATCATGCACATCGCATGAGACGGATGAGCATTTCTTGATTATTTCTAAGGAGGTAAGGAAACATGAAAAAAACACTGCTCGCTGTTCTCTTGGTTTTGTTTTGTCTATCCCCTTTGACCATCAGGGCACAGGAAGGTGCCAGCTATGGTCCTTTTTCTGCCATAAAAATGGACTCGGAAGTCGTGGTGGATGTACTCGCCGAAGCCAATGATATCTATGTCAAAGTGGCTGAAAGTTATTGGGATGCAGATTTCACTGTCAAGATCTCCAACGACTATATGACAAGTTACCGACAATGGCTCAGTGGCGCGTGGGAAATGCCTGTTAAGGTCTATCGTTCGCACAAGAGAAACAAACAAGGCTATACTTACCGCATCAACACCGCCGCCAAGTTCGTGGAATACTGGATGGATGGCAGGTTGGTTCTTCACTTGGAAAGAGTTCGCTAACCCCATTTTTGCCGGAATCAGGGAAAGGGTCGGAGGGCGGGAAAGCACATTACGGCAAGGATCCTGTTTACGGTTCTTTTGTCGCGGTTGTTTGCTTAGTCATGGTGTTTACGGGCTTCCTGGAAACTGTCCTTAGCCATGAAAGCACCACAGCAAGAAAAATATCAGCCAGCATGAAATTCCTCGAGAGCTCCTCCTCAAGCCCCTCCATCAACAAGTCAATGAATCCATCAAGGGTAGATGGAAGTACGAAGGCGGTCACGCCCTATGACATCACCTGAACGATATCCTTGGACCTTCTCGAGGCATGGCTATCCCTCCTGAGGCGAGAAACATGGGGGGCTCTATACCAGGGCTGAAAGCCGTGCTATGTCCTTCATGATCTTATCAATGAGCGTTTCTGAATCGACCGAAGCGTCTTCGCATACGGGTCTGCCGAAGGTTATTTGAACGGGTCGGCGCCGCTTCATTTTCCTGGAATAGTTGATCCCAACCGGAATAAAAGGAACGTTTATACGGGAACGAATCATCCGAATCAGGCCCACACGTCCAGGACCCACCTCGTCCTCAAAATAAGTTCCCTCTGGAAAAATAACGAGCCCCTCGCCTTGTTTGAGCAAGGCGATGATGGTCCTGATCGAACGCCGGCTTTCAAGAGGACGGGCCCGATTTAGTGGTATGCCTCCAAGAGACGACATGTACCATCCGGAGAAGAGATTTGTGAAGAGTTCATATTTTGCAACGTAGTAAAGTGGGCGTGGTGAAGCCAAAGCCAAAAGGGGGATATCTTCCCACCGCTGATGCTTAGGAAGGAGAATAAAGGCTCCCTCCTTGGGCAAAGATTCCTGGCCTTCTGGCTTGATCTGAAAAAAGGGAGCCAAAAATATCCTTGCCATGATCCTGGTTATGAGAAAAACCGGACCCTTTCTTCCTCGAACAGATACACGCATTGCCCTTTTGCCATTGGTCATTTCGACTGGTCTTGGCTCTCAACCGATAGCCCAGGCCGATAAGGCGAGCTTGCCAGAGCAACCGGCATTTGCTGCCCCATGCTCATTAGCCCATGGACTTCACGAGTGGCACTTGTAACTTACTCGACGGTCACACTTTTCGCCAAATTTCTCGGTTTGTCGATATCCCGGTTCAGAAATCTGGCACAGTGGTAAGCGAGAAGCTGGCAGGGAACGACGGACAGGATGGGATAGAGATATTCTAAGGTTTGTGGAATTTCAATGGTCTCATCCACCATTTCCTTTATTTTACTATCGCCTTCCGTGGCTATGGCAATGACGGGTCCTTTTCGGCTCTTGATTTCCTGAATATTACTCACCATTTTCTCGTACATGGAATCCTTCGGCACTATGGCCACAGTCGGCATCTCAGGATTAATCAGTGCTATAGGACCATGCTTCATCTCCCCGGCAGCATAACCTTCCGCGTGTATATAGGAGATCTCTTTCAGCTTCAATGCCCCTTCCAGAGCTATGGGGTACTCATATTTCCTGCCCAAGAAAAGCCAGTTGTTGCATCCATGATAGTTTTCGGCGATGGCCTGAATGTGGTTATCCTGTGAAAGAACTTTCCTCACATGGTCTGGCAATGCCGACAATGCCTTGATAGCTTCTACACCCTCAGTGAGGGACAGCTTCTGATGACGCCCGAGGAGAATGGCCAAAAGGGTTAGTATGGTGAGTTGGGAAATGAAGATCTTTGTGGATGCCACACCGATTTCTGGTCCTGCGTGGTTATATACGCCAGCCTCCGTCTCCCTTGCAATGGAACTCCCTACCACATTCACGATCCCCAAGAGGCGGGCACCCTTTCTTCGGGCCTCCCTAATGGCGGCAAGGGTATCGGCTGTTTCTCCCGACTGGCTGATGGCAATAATAAAGGTATTGGGTGGAAAGTTGAGCTTCCTGTAACGGAACTCCGAGGCGATTTCCACCTCGACATCAATTTCAGTCAGCCTCTCAAAAATGTATCTCCCTACGCATCCTGCATGATAGGAAGTGCCACAAGCGACCGTGACGATATGTCGACATTCTTTTAACTGATCCCAGACCGGTATGATGCCCCCCAGTTTGGGAACCCCTTCACCCGGTTCGAGCCTGCCTCTGATTGCGTTCTTGATCGTCTCTGGCTGTTCGTAGATCTCTTTAAGCATGAAATGGGGAAATCCGTTCAATTCCGCGTCCTCAGGCTGCCATTCAACCGTTTCAGTCGCCCTGGTAACGGATTTTGCCTGGGCCGTTGATATATTGAAACCATCACTCGTAATGGAGGCCAGTTCATTATCATTGAGGTGTACGACTTTGTTCGTATATCTCACCATCGCCGCAACATCGGAGGCTGCAAAATTTCCGTCCTCACCTACCCCGATGATCAGTGGGCTGCCTCTTCTGGCAACGACAACCTCACCCGGTAGATGCCTGTGAATGACGGCCAGGCCAAAAGTGCCTTCCACCTGAGACATGGTTTTTCTGACCGCTTCATGCAGGTTTCCATCGAAATTCATGGCGATCTGATGAGCCAGCACCTCCGTATCCGTCTCAGACCTGAAGTCGATTCCTGATTTCGCCAGTTTTTTCTTGAGAATATAGAAATTTTCAATAATCCCGTTATGGATAACGAATATGTTATCGTCCTGGTCCCTGTGAGGATGCGCATTGTCTTCCGTGGGTTCCCCATGGGTGGCCCATCTTGTGTGGGCGATACCGGACCTCCCCTCAATATCCAGGTCGTTTATCTTTCCCTCCAGTTCAGTAATCTTCCCGACCGCCCTGAAATGATCTATATGTTTGCCGTCCTGGATGGCTAGGCCCGCAGAGTCATAACCCCGATACTCCAAACGCTTTAACCCTTCCAAGAGGATCGGTTTTGCCTTTTGACTGCCCACATAGCATACAATGCCGCACATTTCTCAACATCCTTCACTTATAGGTAAAATGGTGGTTTAAGATATGCCTGGCCAGGTCATTGGCCCGGATGCCTAGCCTTTTCCCGTGCACCGCCAAAATGGTCAGACATAACCCTTTATCGCCGTTGTTGGGAAGAGCGTAGGCTGTCAGCCAGTCATATTTGTATTGATCCAGACTGTCATTGATCGTTCCTGTCTTGGCGCCCAACTCAATCTTCTTGAACAATCTTTTGCGCCTCAGGGGCCTGAAGGCTGTTCGGCATGTCCCGGCAACTATCGTGTCCTTCATAAGAGCCTTCAAATCTTTTGCCGTTTTCTCATTGATAGGGTTTGCCAGGATGGAAGGTGTCGCCTGGTAAAGAATTCTGCCCGATTCATCCTTCACCCTTCCCACAAGCCAGGGAGCCATCATGGTTCCTTGGTTGGCAATCGCGGCTGTAATAAGTGCGACATGGAGTGGGGATACGAGAGTTCTCTTATTGAAGCCGGAAGCTATTTCCGCCAGCCCAAAATCATCCTCAGGAACGTGAACATTGCTCATGGCAAGCTGCAAATCAAAAGGAATCACCTGGTTAAAAAGAAATCTGCTCGCATATTCATTCATCATGCTTTGTCCCAGGTCATATATTCCCATTTTACCAAAAACAGGATTTATTGACCCGGAAAATGCTTTCTTGAGTGTTGTTTTTCTCGTATAGCGTCCCCGACCCTCCTTGAGCTGGCTTCGGTACAGTGTGTGTCTTTTCCCCCGAAAAAACAGGTTGGTATCGGGCGTAAAGCCCCTTTGTTCAATGGCGGCGGCTGCAGCCACAATCTTAAAGAGACTGGCAGCTGGAAAATCAGCCTTCAGGCAAAGATCCTCCTCTTCTCTCCGCCCATCCTTGTTATAGTTTGCCAGAGCCAATACCTGCCCGTTGTCGGGTCTCAGGGCGATCACCGCTGCCTGAAATGTCATAGAACGTCCTAGAATACGATAAATGTAACTCTGTAGAGACGAATCAATCGAAGTCTCCACAGTGAGCTTTGACCCTTGATTTTCAAAGGCATAATTTTCCGAAACAGGAAAAAACTTCGTCTCAAAGGATCCAAGAAGTTTTGGCAGATCCTCTCTGGCCAATTTCTGGGGCCTTTGTTCCGCCTCTCTTGGCTTCTCAGGGGCCGGTTCAACCGTCCCTTCAAAATGCGCAAATATCCACGACCCTGCCCAAAAAATGGTGACAAGGATAAAAAAGCAACCCCCTGCACAAAGTCCCAGCCATGGTAGTCTTCTCAAATAGTATCTTCTCCGAGCACTCCTCTGGAGCCTCTTCTGGTAACCTCGCCATGAATTCGGATTCCTACCAATCTCAATCATACTGCGCTAGGCGTAATTGACTCGATCCCTCCCATATAAGGTCTGAGTGCATCAGGAATCGCAACGGTACCATCCTTATGTTGGCGGTTTTCCAATATGGCCACGACGGTTCGCCCCACAGCAAGCGCGGATCCATTAAGGGTGTGGACCAGTTCGGTCCCGCTCATGCCTCTTTTCTTAAATCTAATGCTAGCCCGCCTGGCCTGGAAATCTTCAAAATTGCTGCAAGAAGATATCTCCCTGTAAAGCTTTTGTCCCGGCAACCATACCTCCAGGTCATACGTCTTGGCTGCAGAGAAACCAAGATCTCCGGTGCAAAGGGAAACCACTCTGTAAGGAAGCTCCAACCTTTTCAATATTTCTTCAGCATCTTCGGTGAGCTTTTCAAGTTCATCATAAGAATCCTCCGGCTTACAAAACTTGACCAGCTCAACCTTATTGAACTGATGCTGGCGGATCAGGCCTCGTGTATCCTTGCCATATGATCCCGCTTCCGATCGGAAGCACGGCGTGTAAGAGACGTAGTAGATGGGGAGGGCGTCTTCCTGAAGGATCTCTTCCCGGTGGATATTGGTCACCGGAACCTCAGCGGTCGGAATGAGGTAAAAATCCCAGTCTTCAACCTTGAAGAGGTCTGCCTTGAATTTGGGTAATTGCCCTGTACCGGTCATGCAGGCTGCATTGACCATTAAGGGTGGAAGCACCTCGATATAGCCATGCTCTTTGGTATGAACGTCCAGCATAAAACTAATCAGAGCCCTCTCCAGCATAGCCCCTAAGCCCCTGTAAAGCACAAATCTTGCGCCGGCTATTCTGGATGCCCGAGCGAAATCGAGGATCCCCAATTTTTCTCCAATCTCCCAGTGGGGAAGAGGATCGAAATCTGTCTCCCGGATATTACCCCATGAGCGAATGACAGGGTTGCTCTCCTCATCAGCACCAATCACGACCGATTCATGGGGAACGTTGGGAATCACCATGAGGATCGGTTTTAGCTCCTCATCGATTTGAGATAAAAGACTCTCCCTCTCCTTTATGTCAGCAGATACCTTTTTCATCTCAGATATAAGGTTGGAGACATCTTCACCCTTCCTTTTCATATCAGCGATCTCTTGGCTCACTTTGTTCCGCTCATGACGAAGGCCTTCCAGTCCCGGTAGTATCTCCCTTCTCTTCTTATCGATGGATTCAAAAGTGGACAGATCAAGGTCATAGCCCCTGTTTTTGAGCATTCCCTTAATCGCATCTAAATGGCTCCTGATGAATTTGAGATCGAGCATGGGAAAACCCCACTTTAGAAAGTCATCAACCCTAAAATTGGGTAGGGTTTTAGCATGAATATGACTTCAGGGTCAAATCTTTTGATGTCGTATTAGGTCTGATTCTTGAACATGCGGGAAGGCTAGTGCGCTGTCACACAAATAACTTATCCAAATCACAACCCCCACCGGGGGCCGTCGGGGTTGGTCTCTCAGATCCGCAGCTCAAATTCGCAAGGGGCTCCTTTTTTGCGCCCCCCATAACATCAATAGATGCCCCGGGCTTGCCCCGCTCAAAGAGCGGGGCGCAGAAGAGCATCTCCGCCTGAAAGTAACGCTTATGGGGCTGCTTTGTGGCGATTGGCAAGAATTTGGCCCCCGCTGCGATTGAAGTCTGTCAAGTTCATTGCGATACACAATATCAGAAGCCCCTCAAACCCAAAACTCTTTTTTGACGAGACAAACCTGTTGAACCTTGCATCTTTCGTTCTTATCTTTTATAGACTCTG
>JASFTV010000174.1:0-6993 GCA_050050615.1 Desulfobacteraceae bacterium | reverse complement strand
AGATGGATGAGGCTATTTATCAGGAAAAACATCGGCTGATTATCACGCCCCACCTTAGGGAAGAGATCGATTACATCGTCAAAAATCTGGATCGCGTCAGGACACAGCTTCAGTTTGATACGTACAAACATATGGTGGCCTGTAAGATCATGCATGAAGGAACCTTGCTTCACGGCAGTGAGAAGATATTTCATTGGCTCAAAATCATGCTCAAAGAGCGCGGGATCATGCGGAAACTGCGTGCCATGGAAAGAACTGCCCAACAGTTCAGAAAAAATGCGGAACAGTATCTCCTTTTGGAGGCGCCCGAAAAGATCAACGG
The DNA here is from genome assembly GCA_050050615.1 of Desulfobacteraceae bacterium. Classification (GTDB taxonomy): domain Bacteria; phylum Desulfobacterota; class DSM-4660; order Desulfatiglandales; family HGW-15; genus JASFTV01. Next base: position 6,671 of record JASFTV010000174.1, on the reverse strand, counting down.
CGATGATGCCTGTTTCTTCTATCCCGCCGAGGAATCAGAAGAATTCGAATAAGGGCATTCATCGGACAACCACCCGTTTTGACTTGACCCCTCAGTCATGTTTCCCTATACTCCATTTTTGCTTGAGCTGAGGTTGATTCTCCTTTTGGGAAGCTATTTCAAATCCAGAGCGCAGTGCCTGGTATCGGAGGCTCTCTGTCGAGTGGTTGTGAATGTACGAGATATTCTATCGGGAGGTTATTTATGGGAAGAGTAGGAATCATAGGCGTAGGTCAGAGTGCATTTGTTCGAGGTTATCCCGGATCAATTAGAGAGCTGGCCTTTGAAGGTTTCAAGGATTGCATGGAGGATGCTCAGATATCTGTAAAGGACATTGATGCATCCGTCATCTGTTCAGCCCCTGAGTACGACAAACAGCGGTCGCCAGCCGGCGTATTCGCCGAATATCTTGGGCTCACCCCACAGCCGACCTTCTATGTGGAAAGTCTCTGCTCCTCAAGCAGCACAGGCCTCAAGTTGGCCTATTCCCTCGTCAAATCCGGCCTTCATGATGTGGTTATTGTCATCGGTTTTCAGAAGATGTCAGAGATTTCCTCTGCAGAATCGCAGGAGAGGATGGGCCGAGGGGCTGATATCCAGTGGGAAAGCCCTTTTGGCACCATGATGCCCGCCTATTATGCCATGCATGCCAGGGCACACATGGAAGCATATGGGACGATACCTGAGGACCTCGCCCTGATCAGGGTGAAAGCGTCCACCTATGGTCAGATCAATGAAAAGGCGGTTTACCGAAAAGCGGTGACACTCGAGATGTTTTCTGATCCCGAAAGCCCCATGTCCGGACCGGTCGCCAGCCCGCTTCGGGTAGGAGACTGTTGTGCCAATGCAGACGGCAGTTCATGCGTTATCGTTGCCAATGAGCAGAAAGCCAAAGCCCTTTCCAAAAAGCCGGTATGGATCCTAGGCATAGGAGCTGCATCAGCGCCCGTAAATATGGCCGGCAGAGACATATTTACTGGACTGAGTGTGGGAGAACTGGCTGGAAAACAGGCTTATGAGATGGCGGGTGTGACCCCCAAAAATATCGATGTGGCTGAAGTGCACGACTGTTTCACCATCGCTGAGATGATGGCCTATGAGAACCTAGGCTTCGCCAAGCCTGGTGAAGGAAAAGACCTGATCAAGAGCAAAGAGACCTATAAGGAAGGGCGCATCCCTGTAAATGTGGATGGAGGCTTGCTCTCAAAAGGTCATCCCATCGGTGCTACCGGCGGGTCCCAGCTCAGAACCATTGTCCTCCAGTTGAGAGGCGAGGCCGGAGAGATGCAGGTCAAGAATCCGGAAATCGGTCTGGTCCATAACATCGGCGGTGTAGGCCTTTATGGAAACGTCACCATTCTCGGGAGGGCATAACATGGCGAAAAAAGAATTAGATGTTCGGTTTAGTAAGTTTGGGACGGTGAGCTTTACCTCCATCTCCAAGATCAATGATTTTGTGGACTATCTGGAACAGGGCAAGGTCGCGGGAACAAAATGCAAGAGCTGTGGCCTCGTCTTTTTTCCCCCGAGAGCGGACTGCTATCAGTGCCTTTCCAGTGATATGGAATGGTTCGAGATCTCCGGAACCGGAAAGCTCGCGACATACAGCAAGTTGAAATATGGCCCCGTCGGTTTCGAAGGCGATCTTCCTTATTCCATTGCCGTTCTTGACTATGGAGATTACAAGGTCTTTGGGAGAATCGCCCCTGATCTATCGGATGATGAGATCAAAGTGGGCATGGAAATGAAAACGGTGGTCAACGAGCTCCCCAACGGGCAGTTGAATTACATCTTCCAAAAAGCCTGAAGACAACCCTGTAAAGGTGCGAAGATTCATACTAAACGCCTTAGGGGAAACCAGCCTTAGTTCCTGAAAGGACATGCATTTTGTGGGGTATTGGAGTAATGGGTCAAGGAAAACCACCCACCACCCCATTACGCCCTGGCCCAGACCTGAAAGGACAGTGCAGCGGATGAACGGCCCCAGTCTAGAAGGTATGTGCGGCGATGGTAATGCCTGTCAATGTATGTCGTCGCGCCAGGGCGGGCCATCACGCCATTCCTCCGCATTGCCTGCAAGTTTGATCGTCCATGTTGTAAAGGCACCATCTTAAAGTGCGATCACCCGTGGCAAAGCCTGAACACCCAGCGTGGCTGGAAATATCTGTCGATGTTCATCCGGTTGCACATGAGGCGCTAAGTGCCTTCCTCTTCAATCTCGGATGCAACGGAATCGTCACCGAAGAGTTCCGGAACCGCACCCTCAAAGCGTATCTGCCTGTCAAGAAAGAGTTCGAAGACATCCAGAACCGAATCAAGCTCTTTCTGCGCGAACTGGAGAAGATCTTTCTGGAAGTCAAATCCCCCAAACTGACAATTAGCCAGATCAATGACCAGGACTGGAGCCTTATCTGGCGGAATTTTTTCCGGCCACAACGGATTACCGGGAAGCTCACAATCTTGCCTCCTTGGGAACCCATCCCCCCTTGCCTTGAAGGGCACGTCATCACGATTGACCCTGGGCCTGCTTTTGGCACGGGCCAGCATCCCACCACAAGGATGTGTCTCGAGGCCATTGAAAAGTGTTCCCCTGCCGGGTCATGGACAATGCTTGACGTGGGGACAGGAAGCGGTATTCTTGCCATTTACGGGGCAAAGCTGGAAGCAACCAGGATTCTTGCTCTCGATACGGATCCCGTGGCGCTACGGTGGGCAGAAAGAAACATCGCTCTAAATGATCTTTCAGGCGCCATTGAGCTTTCCTCCGTGACCCTTGAAAACTGGGCTGAGGGTTTCTCCCTTGTGACAGCCAATCTGATCCTGGATACGATCCTTGAACTGTTTCCCCATTTCGCTCGAGTTCTGGACCACGGCGGGCAAATAATCCTCTCAGGCCTCTTGAGAGAACAGGTCCATGAGGTCGAAAAAGAACTTGCCCGGTATGGGTTGGGTAAAGATCGGGTCTCCTACCAGGAGGATTGGGCTTGCCTGATCGCCGAAAAAAGCGGGAGGGGGTGGCTTGAGCAGGTGAAGATGTTTATGAAACGCTTTACCAGAAGCGTATAATGGAGTCTTTCCTTGAGGCGATTTTTTGTTGAAGAAATAGGAGCGAAAGAGGGCTCCTTAATCATTCGGGGACCTGAAGCGAAGCATATCACCAGTGTGCTCAGGATGGGCCGAGGAGATCGCATCATCCTCATGGATGCAAAGGGGGCCCGCTTTCAGGGTGTCATAGAATCTGCCGGACGCCAGGAAGTCTTGGTCACCCTTGAGAGAGCCCTTCCTGAACCCGCCCCTTCTCCTGTGGAGATCACCCTGGGCCAGTCTCTCCTGAAGTCCCGCCCCATGGATTATGTGATTCAAAAGACATCGGAACTCGGCGTTGATTGCATTTTGCCCTTCTCCTCTGGAAGGACAGTGGTCAAACCCGGAAAGGACAGACTTGCCAACAAGCTGAGACACTGGCGAGAGATCGCGCTAAATGCTGCCAAGCAATCGGATCGAGCCAAGCCGGCAGAAATAAGCCCTCTATCAACCTTTGAACAATTAATAGACGACTTACAGAGGGTAGATGCCCTTAAAGTGGTCTTTTGGGAGGATGAGAGGAGCACGGATCTGAAGGCCCTTCTCAGGACCTCCGATCCTGTAAAAAGGGTTGTAGGCGTGGTGGGCCCCGAGGGAGGCTTTGCTCAAGAAGAAATCAATCGTACTCGGGAGTCGGGTTTCCTTTCGGTCTCACTGGGACATAGGGTTTTAAGGGCGGAGACTGCTGCCATAACCATGGTCGCCATATTTCAGTATGAATGGGGTGACTTGAGCCTCCAATGATCCTAATCCGACCACCCGAATTCAGCGGTCTCGCCCAGTTCCTCTTCGATCCTCAGAAGCTGGTTGTACTTGCACACTCTTTCCGAACGAGAAAGAGCGCCGGTTTTTATCTGCCCCGTGCCGGTGGCGACAGCCAGATCTGCAATGAAGGTATCTTCGGTTTCGCCGGATCGGTGGGAAATGACCGCCCGCCATCCTGCCTTGTGGGCCATCTGGATCGCCTCAATGGTTTCGGTGAGCGTGCCGATCTGGTTTAGTTTGATAAGAACGGCATTGGCCGCTTTTTCCTTGATGCCTCTTGCGATGCGCTCTGTATTGGTGACTAAGAGGTCGTCCCCGACGATCTGGATGCGTTCCCCAAGCTTTTCCGTCATTTTCTTCCAGCCTTTCCAGTCGTTCTCAGCAAGGCCATCCTCTATGGAAAAAATGGGAAAACGCTTTACCCAGTCTTCGTAGAAGGCGATCATATCGGTTGAGCGTCGTTCTGATTGGTCGGATTTAAAGAACACGTATTTCCCGTTTTTGAAAAAGGAGGATGAAGCTGGGTCCAGGGCCAGCACCACATCCCTACCAGGACGGTATCCTACCTTTCTGATACCTGCAAGTACCATCTCAACGGCTTGTTCATTGGACTTGAGGTCCGGAGCAAAACCCCCTTCATCTCCCACAGCTGTAGAGAAGCCCTTTTCTTTCAAAACACTGGCAAGACCATGAAAGACCTCAGCCCCCATCCGCAAGGCTTCTTTAAACGTCTTACCCCCTATCGGCATGATCATGAATTCCTGCAGATCAACGTTGTTTGCTGCGTGGAGGCCTCCGTTCAGTATATTCATCATGGGCATGGGCAACCGGCAGGCATTGCTTCCACCAATATATCTGTAAAGGGGTATCAACGAGGAATCCGCCGCTGCCCTCGCTACAGCTAAAGAAACACCCAGAATGGCGTTCGCACCCAGCTTGCCCTTGTTCGGAGTTCCATCCAGCTGGATCAGCGTCTTGTCGACAAGTCTTTGATCCGTCGCATCCATTTCCAAAATGGCAGGTGCAATAATCTCGTTCACGTTCTTTACGGCCTTTTCTACCCCTTTGCCCAGATAACGTTTCTTGCTCTTGTCACGCAACTCCACAGCCTCGTATTTACCGGTGGAAGCCCCGGAAGGCACGGCCGCACGACCGGAGGCGCCATCGCTGAGACCTACTTCCACCTCGACGGTGGGATTGCCTCTTGAATCCAGGATTTCACGTGCTATGAGGATTTCAATTCTTTCCATCACTCTCCTCCTTTTTGCAAATGTATTCTCCAGGCCATCTCAACAGCCATGCTAATGCTTCTGCCGCACTCCGAGAACGAGGATGATAGTTTTTGAAAGTGGTAGCCTGGCCCAGATAAGCTTAAGGTCACGTTTTGGCTTTTTGAAACTAATCGCTGATTGCATGGGCCAAAACTTGTGAGCTTTTCATGACGCCAAAATGACACGGATTAAGAAGCATTGCCCCTGTCAATGCTTCTGAGTATGATTAAGGGATTGCTGGCTCTATACGTTTGGCTAAGTGGAGGGGGCCTGTCGGAGCATCGCATGAATTTTGTGGAATGATATTGCAATAAGATATTGATTACAAGATAAAAGGCTGTTAAAAGTACTTGATCATAATTTCGCCAATAGCTGCTCCTCGATCCCTATGAGATAGATTCAATGGTGAGTTGGCCCGGAGTATTCGTAAACGAAACAAGATTCCTGGAAACCATGGGACAGGACTTCCTGAGGGTGTCAACAGCCCCCTTCTTCAAGGTTTTGAGGAAATGATAAACCGCGATTTGCTTGAAAATTTGAGAGTACTTTTCAATCCGAAGACAGTAGCTGTGATTGGTGCCTCTGAGAACCCCGGCAAACTGGGCTCCCATGTGATGCAGAGCCTCACACAGGGAAATTTTGATGGAACCATTCTTCCCATCAACCCGAGTTCTTCAACCATCATGGGGATCAAGGCCTTTCCCTCCATAACGGCGTTTGAAGGCCCCATAGATGCGGCCATCATCGTGCTGCCCGCCAAATTGGTCCCCGGCATTTTTGAGGAATGCATTCAGAAAAAAACAAAGGGGATCGTGCTTGTTACGGCAGGTTTCAAAGAGATTGATGACCCTTCTGGCGCAGAGCTCCAGAAAATACTGGCCGAACTAGCGAACAAGGCAGGCATGCCGGTCATCGGCCCCAACACCTTTGGTATGGTCAACCTTCACCATAATCTGAATGCCTCATTCACCCCGCAATTCTGTTGGGTAAAGAAAGGGAGAATTGCTCTCGTCAGCCAAAGCGGCGGAATATCCCATCTTACGGCCTTCATGGCCATGAGACAACATATCGGTATGAGTAAAATCGTCGGCCTTGGGAACCGCTTAAATGTTGACTTCGCGGAGATCGTGGCTTATTTAATGGGTGATCCGGATACCCGTATCATTATGCTCTACCTTGAGGGGCTTGATGAGCCTCGGAGGTTGATCGACGTGGCGGGAGAGCACCGGGGCAAAAAGCCCATCATCGCCTATAAGACTGGAAGTGCTGAAGCTGGTGATCGCGCATCCGTTTCTCATACTGGATCAATGGCGGGGAAGCATGAGATTTATGAGGGGGCCTTAAAGCAGGTTGGGATCTTATGTCTGGATAATATAGAGACGCTGTTAGATACGGCTCGCGCCCTGGACATGTGTCCACTCCCTCAAGGCAGAAAGGTTGCTATCCTTTCCGGTCAGGCAGGACCTGGGATGGCAGCCTGCGATGTGTGCGAAGCAGAGGGTCTCGAGATCG
>JASFTV010000173.1:0-7018 GCA_050050615.1 Desulfobacteraceae bacterium | reverse complement strand
GTTGAACCTATGTTGATTACTTCAGTCCATGAATGGGAAAAACCTGCTCCTGGAGGTAGGCGACCACCCTCCGGGCCTCTTCGAAGGCCTTCTCTTTGATCTCCCCCTTGGTCTGAAAGGGATGGTCATAAAGACTGCCAACTTCCATTTCAGGTCCGAACATCATTCCCCCCACCAATCCTGCAAACTCATCCACCGGTTCAACACGATTAAGGATGGACCAGGCCAGGGTCCAGCAACGTGAAGTTCGATAGAGATCATACCCTCCCCCTCCGAGGGCGAGGACCTTGGAGCAGATGTCCATGATGCCCTTGATTGCTCTTTGGTATCCGTTGTTGGTCAGCTTCAGGTGGGTGAGGGGATCGGAGATCAGGGTATCGGCCCCGACCTCCGCCACGATGAAATCCGGTGAAAAGGCTTTGAGTATGGGGAACACGACGGCATCCAGGGCAAAAACATAAACTTCATCATCGGTTCCCGGCTCCAGAGGGACATTGACTGTATATCCTTTTCCCTCACCCTCTCCTACCTCTGTCTCATTGCCGGACCAGGGATAGAGCGTTCTTCCGGTTTCATGAAGGGAAACAAAAAGAACCCTTGGGTCTTCGTAGAATGCATGCTGGACACCGTTTCCATGGTGGGCGTCAAAATCGACGAAAGCAATTTTCAAGCCCGGCGAATGACGCAAAGCCTCTTTGACGGCAATCACGATGTCGTTTATGTAACAAAAACCCTCTGCGTGGTCCGGGAAAGCATGGTGAAAACCCCCCAAGGGATTGAAAGCAACCTGAGCCTCACCCCCGCTGATCGATTGCATGGCGGAAAAGGTGCCGCCTGTCGCCCGCAAAGACCACTCATAGATTCCACGAAGAATGGGGGTGTCTTGAGTTCCCAAACCTCGTTCGAGCATCTCTAATCGCACGTTCCCCTGGCTTGCTTCTTGGAGAAGGCTGAGATAAGCGGGCTCATGGAAAAGGGTGAGAAGGCTCGGGTCTATCGGCTCAGGTTCGAGGACAGTCATCCACGGATGGTTTAGAATGCCGTAACGGCTACACAGGTCATATGTCTTGGTCGCCCTTTCCGGTTTGAAGGGATGGTCAGGCCCAAAATCGAATCGCCCCATTTCATCGGAATAGACGAAGATTGAGGGGAGCCTCTCACCGTGTGCTTGGTTCAAAACCATATCCCTTTTCTTCGATTATTTTGGGCAAATCTCGCTTTCACTCGCCTTTGCTTGGACTCAACCTTCGTCGTCCCGTCTTGGGCGGGGAGAGCTTCATCAGGGAGACACGCCATAGATAAAGCGTATCGTCCGAAAGTGTTGGCAGAATGTCATATCGGTTGAGGAAGGCCTGAGTACTTAGAGCCGTCTCCGGTCATACAGGTGCTCAGAAACGATATCCAATAATGCGGCGAATCCTATCAGATGGCAAAAAGGAGGGTCAATGAAAAAGAGGATGGGCCTGTAGTGCCTGAAGGCATTGGTCCTTTGTTTTGACATGTCCATGAAAATAGTTTAATTGAATGAGCGAAGCCGCCTTGTGCGTGTACCCGGTTCGCTATCGGCTTTGCTCAGCAAATGCGATTTCAATACTGCGGTGAAGCTGCGACCACAGATCGCAAAGTTTCTCTAGTGAGGGCGCCCTGTGTCCTGGATTCACAGAATCAACCGGCTCTATCGCCCTGAAAAAGAAGGTCTCTACCGGATTCTCATTCCCCCATCCCTCTATCGCCGCTTTAGGATCGATCCCATTACCCTCTGCGATGTTAGCGGGGAAAAGGTGGCACGCTTTTTCTGTCCGCAGGGAGACAGAACCTGTCTCGTAGAGATCAAGCTTTCGGGCACCGGGGACCCCCTTTACTCGCTTCAGCTTACAGATACCATCGACTTGACTCAAATCGAATGGGACTTTCTCATCGTCAATGATCCGGACTCCCCTAAGTTCAACACCCATGTGGATCAGCAAGGAAGGGATACGCTCTTCGGGTGGGCCTCGAGAAATCTGCCTGAGGAAGAGAGGGCCATGGCGGCGGGTCTTTTTCCCGGCCAGATCAAACGGGGTCTGCGCTTGACCCGGGAAGTGATTCAAGTGCTGGAGTTTTTTTGCCGGATCCTGGATATCAAAAGCATACGACTGGAGGCTCTCTTCTATCACAACGCCATCACCTTTGAGAGACAGGGCTTTAGCTATTTCAGTGGGTACCACGAGATGAAAAGGATCCATGAGCTGTTCCAACCTGGAGGAAAGCTCTTTAATAAACTGGATCGAAGCACACCCTTCCGCGAGCCCGAATTCGCTCAAACCGTCAGGGGTCGCAGTTGGGCCATCCATGACGGCGTTCTCCTGGGGATTGATGATGACCTGCTCAATGAGGGTTGGGTCTCACCTGTGATGTACAGAATGGTGGAAAAGCCGAGAGGCATGATCACCTTCCCTGATCCGAAATAGTAAATCCCGTCTTGGTGCTGCTAAAAAGGCTTCTCTGATTCGGCCACGGCCTTCATGGAATAGCTTCTTGGGGTTTGATTAGAACCAGGTCCCCTGGGACTGTGTCACCATTCTCCTTTCGGCCTGATCTGTCATTTCGACGCCGCCAGAGGCGGCGGAGAAATCTGACGCCAAGGGTCATCCTGAATCCCGGGCGGGATGAAGGATCTGGGAAGTCCACTCACTTTGTTCGGGACATGTGTCGGTCGCGGTCTCGGAATGACATTAAGACAGAGCCTCTCTGGGCGTGAATGTTTTGCATGTAATCGTTGATCGCATGGGTAGCGGCATCAAAATTGGGCTTTACATCGGAAAAATGTTTGTGTTTAAATATCCCGAGAAGCCCGTAATGTAGAGTATATAGGCGCATTCCTTCTTTATTTGGTCTTCCCTGACAACCGGTTCGCCCGTTAGCCGGTTTTTTCTTCAAGCCAACTTTGCGTTGAAGACTGAGCGGGTGCTACCTGCGTGAAGAAGATGAGGGAGAATGCGCGAGATATGATCTGCGAGGGACCACAGTGATCATACCCGCCTTTGGAAATCTAAAAATCCGGGCAAAGCTTGTCAGCGTGACCCTCTTTCTGGCTTTGGTACCACTTCTCAGTGTGGCCTACCTTTCACTGGATCGTTTCGGCGAAGCCCTTAGAAGGGCGGTCGAAGAAGATCTGGAGCACCTCGTCAGAAACATCTACTCCATGTGCAAGGTCCAGCAGGAGATGATGCAGAACAAGGTGGTCTCCGACCTTCGAGTCGCCCGCGATGTTCTCTATGGTCGCAGCCGGGAGATAACGGTCATACCTGAAGAGAGAATCCCCTTCGATGCCGTCAACCAGTTCACAAAAGAGGTCATTCCGGTCACGGTGCCTCTTTGGAAGGTTGGGGAAACGCCCGTAACCGGGAACAACGATTTTGTTGATGAGGTTCAGCGGCTCGTAGGGTCCACCTGTACCATTTTTCAGCGAATTGAAGGAGATCACTTGCTCCGCATCTCCACCAACGTCATCAGGAATGGCGAAAAAAGAAGTATTGGAACATTCATCCCCTCAGACAGTCCTGTGGCGCGGGCGATTGTGGCCGGGCGTTCTTATAGCGGCAGGGCCTATGTGTTGGATGACTGGTATATTACGGCCTATGAGCCTATCAGGGGAAGGGACGGCGCGGTCATCGGGGCTCTGTACGTGGGCGTCAAGGAGAGAAGTGCATATTCATTAAAGGACGAGATAAAAGGCATCAAAGTTGGGCAGACCGGTTATGTCTACATCATGGATCGGGAAGGGGTGCTGAAGGTCCATCCAGCCAAGGAAGGGGCAAGCATCATAGATTCCAAAGACTCCTCAGGGTTTAAATATATTCGCGCCATGATCAATGATGCTCTCTCACACGAAGAAGGGTATGTAGGGACCATCCGTTACCCCTGGGTTAATCCCGAATTGGGGGAGACAGAACCGAGGTTAAAGATCCACAAGTACATTTTTTTCAGCCCCTGGGACTGGATTATTGCAGCAGGCACCTATGAGGAGGAAATCTACCAGTCCCTTGCCGAGACGGAGCGGTTTATCATCGTCATCGTCTTCGTGGCTCTTGCGCTTGGATTCTTCCTGACCATTATGCTTTCCAAGGTTATGACAAAGCCTATCCAAGAACTCACGGAAGTCACCACCAAGATGGTGGGAGGAGACCTATCTCAGAGGGTCAGGGTGCATGGTGCCGATGAGATTGGTGTGTTGGGCACATCATTTAACCGGATGATCAGTCAGATCCAGAACTATACATCGAATCTGGAAAAGATGGTTGAGGCGAGGACCCAGGAACTGAAGGAGTCAAGGGAGAAATATCGGGATATTTCCCGGTTCCTGAATAGCATTCTCGATAGCGCGACTGAATATGCAATTATTGCTCTGGATTTTTACGGGAATATCATAGAGTTCAACAAAGGGGCGGAAAAGATTTTCGGTTGGAACAAGGAGGAGGTCCTCGGCAAGGAGAATATCGGTGTGACCATCCTTCCTGAGGACCGTGAGAGAGGCATTCAGAAATGGATGTCAAAACGGACAAGGACGGAAGGGGTCTGCGAGCTGGAGATGACTCGGGTCAGGAAAAATGGAGAACGCTTTCCTGCCTTCACCACTGTAACGGCGATGATAGACCCTTCGGGCAAAACAGCGGGTTTTGTAGAGATTATTCGTGATATCACCTTAAGGAAAAGCCTTGAGAGGGAACTCCGGGAGACCAAGGAATTTCTGGAAAATATTATGGAAAGTTCCGTGGACGGCATCCTGACCACCGATCTCAAAGGAAAACTGACATACTCGAACCGTGCCATGGAGGAAATGCTTCAATACTCGAGAAATGAGGTTCGAGGATCCCACATCTCGCGCTTTTACATCAGAGGGATCGAGCAAGCCAGGGATGTGATGGCTCTGCTGCGGACCGTTGAACGGGCTGAAAACTACGAAATGGAGGTGAGGCGGAAGGATGGAAAGGTCCTTGCGATTTTGACATCCCTTTTCCTGCTTCGAAACGAGGATGGCCAGGTTATCGGTACGGCGGGTATCTTCAAAGACGTCACGCAACAGAAGGTGTTGGAGGCGAAACTCAAGGCCGCCCAAGCCCGGCTCGTTGAGGCGTCCAAGATGAGGGCTCTGGGAGAACTCGTGGCCGGCGTGGCACACGAGCTCAACAACCCCCTGATGGCATCCCAAACGATCCTCCATGTGATCATGAAAAATCTGCCTGAAGACTTTCCCGAAAGGGAGCGCTTGGAACTGATCCGCAAATGCAACGATCGAATCGAGAAAATTATTGAACACCTGAGAGAGTTTTCCAGGCAGACAAAACCCGAGTTTAAGTGGCTCGACATTAACCAGCCTGTGGAGAATGCTCTGATGATTACAGGGCAACAGCTTCTCAACCACGGCATCTCGATTGTGAGGAATCTCTCTGAAGGGCTCCCGAAGGTCGAGGGGGATGTCAATCAGCTGGAGCAAGTCTTCCTCAACCTTATATCCAATGCCAGGGACGCTATGGATGATTCGGTAGGGCCGAAGGAGTTAACGATTAGCTCGGGCCTCACAGAGGATAGAGGCGCTCCAAGTGTGACCGTGTCTGTAAAAGACAACGGTGTAGGAATCCCTCCGGAAAACCTTGATAGAGTCCTTGAACCCTTTTTCAGTACCAAGCCGGTAGGCAAGGGAACCGGCTTGGGTCTTTCTCTCTGCTATGGCATTATTGAGGCCCATGGAGGAAGAATTGAGATCAAAAGCCGCCAAGGTGAGGGGACAGAAGTGAAGATAATTCTTCCAGCTTCAGAATCAGGAAAGGAGCAAGGTGATGGCGAAACGTATCCTCGTCGTTGATGATGATGAAATGGTGCTTATAGCGCTTCATGAACTCCTCAAACCAGAAGGCTATGAGGTCCAGACGGCTTCGAGTGGGAAGGCGGCCCTGGAGGAACTCCATCAGAACGGCTATGATCTGTTGATGCTTGATATCATTATGCCCGAAATGGACGGGTTCGAGCTCTGCAAGCAGATTCGGAAGATAGAGAAGTACAAAGAGACGCCGATTGTATTCTTGACCGCGAAAAGCCGTGAGGAAGATAAGGTTCTGGGGCTTGAATCAGGGGCCAACCTGTTTCTCTCAAAGCCGATCTCACCCGATAAGCTCCTCGGCATTGTCTCAGATACCCTTGGTTAGTCTTTTCTTAAGCCTATGTGCCATGCTGGTCGTGTTGCTTATGCCGTTGATAATGATGGGTATGATGTGGTCTCGCCCCCTCCCCTCCGACCTGAGCTTTTCAGCGCCTCCCGCCTTCACCTTTGCCCCTCTTTTCTATTCAACCATTCAACCAATTCCCTATGCGCTTCGTCCTTTGAGCTTTGCTTGCCCCGTTGAATTTTTACCTTGTGAAATCCCGAAGGGCCTGCCCTGAGCCTGCCGAAGGGCTATTTCACTGGGGCTGAAGCAAGTTTCATGAAATGAAACTATTCAACCTGGGAGCTTGGGCCTTTCAGCCTCCCTTGCTTTCAGCTTTGAGCTCGGGCCTTTCAGCTTCCCTTGCTATTCGACTATTTGACCATTTGACTAATGAGCCATTCAAACAAATTCCCTCGATTCCCAAATGCTTTTGGGACGCTCCTTGCGGCCCCGTAAGGGGCCGGTCCTCAAGTGAAGCACTCCGTAATGTGCTTTGCGCTCTACTAGGCTGGATATCTCAAGAATGATGGCGCCCAAGGGATTCGATGAGCCTGTCCAGCGAACCATCGCTGTCCATTAATGCCGTAAGATGACGGATCTTGGCCTCATCTCTGGGGGAGAGATGCGATGTGCTTTGCTCCAGACGCTCCAGCGCCGCAAAGGTATCCTCCTTGGTCAGAACTAGAGAAATGTTGCCCTTTTTTGCGGCCTCCAAAAGCTGATGTGGCGGGTTCCGGCCGCCGGTCAGAACGATTGCTGCGATGGGCCGATGCGTGGCGGGCGTTTCAACCTCATTGCCGCCAGGAGACGTTTTAAGAAGAACAATCTTGTTG
>JASFTV010000172.1:0-7051 GCA_050050615.1 Desulfobacteraceae bacterium | reverse complement strand
AAACAATGAGATTTCTTTTCGGCCGGATAAACCGGATTGTCAAGAAGGGAGAGATAGACCTGGTTACAGAGGCAGACGTTCAATCGGAAAAGAAAATTCTTGATATTATCACCGGCTATTTTCCCCAGGACAGCATTATGACCGAGGAAGCGGGCCACTATAACCATCTTCCCGAAAGGGTATGGCTCATTGACCCGCTGGATGGGACGACCAATTTTGCCCATGCTTTTCCGTTCTTCGCCGTCTCCATAGCTCTTGAAGTTGAAAGGGAAGTGGTTTTGGGAATTGTTTACAACCCTTACATGGAGGAGCATTTTGAGGCTGTGAAAGGCGCAGGGGCTTTTCTGAATGAGGAGCCCATAAGCGTCTCGCAAACCGAGAAGCTTGAGGAATCCTTACTGGCTACAGGATTTCCTTATGACGTCCATCAACGCCCCAATGGGGTCATACACCGCTTTAAGAAAATGATTACCCTTGCTCAGGGTGTTCGGAGACCGGGATCTGCGGCTCTTGATTTGTGCTATGTAGCTGCTGGTAGGGTGGACGGCTACTGGGAGGAGAGGCTCTACCCCTGGGATACGGCCGCGGGCACGATCATCGTCACAGAGGCGGGCGGCAAGCTGAGCGACTATGAGGGAAACGCCTACTCTCCTTACTCAAGGACGATCGTGGCTTCCAATGCTCTTATACATGATGCGATGCTCGCAGCCTTGATTGAATAGTAACGTTCAAAAGTGTTGGCATGGACTGTTTTTGTTGCTTGGAAGTTCTTTGCAGGCCATGACCGTTTTTCTCCCCTCGAGACCTAAGTCCTCAGGGCCTGCGGCAAGGGGATATCTATTGGGCTCTTTGAAATGAAAAGTAATCATGCCTGACGTTTCGTGCCATGCCAACCCTTTTTAGCGATACCAAACAATTATGTGCTCCCCTTAGTCAGGCGCTTATGGATGAGCATTGAAGGCATCCGCCGCCTCCTTTTTGATCTCTTCTGTGAGCTCACTGTACCGGGGAGAGAAATGAAATAGGGTAAACTGCTTGGCACCCGCCTTTCCAGCCAGGTCTCCGGCTTCTTTGGCGGTTAGATGATACTTTTTTCGTGCCGTATCCTTATCCCGATCCAAGAAGGCCGCTTCAATAAATAGGTGATCTGAGTCTTTGGCCAGATCCACGACTTTGTCGCAATTTTCAAGACTCCCGGTGATGTCAGTGATATAGGATATTTTCTGCCCAGGGGAAATCCTGGCTATCTTTCCGGCCAACTCGCCAAGAACAAAAACCTTCTCTCTAATAGTCTTGCCCCCCTGCTCCCAGGTCACAAAAAAGTCGGTTTCCAAATCCTCCTTGTCGTAAAGGGCTTTTTTGAACCTCGTGAGCCAGGGACCTACCGGGAGTCCTAAGGCTCTCAGCCCTTCCTTGTCGATATTCACATAAAAGTTCTCCACCAAAGATAGACCGAGGCAAGGAATTCGGTGGTCAAGTATAGCTGCCTCAATATGGAAGGCTGGCTCTTTGAGGAGGATACCCGTAAAGGGTGATTGCTCCTCTCCTTTGGTCGGGCTGAAGCGTTCCCGGCAAACGTATGTCCTTGTCAGCATTCTTTCTGGTCGAACCTCCGTTACCTTGAGTTCAAAATTGTTGCGGTATTCATCCACCAAATTCCAGGTATAGCCGGCCAACTTCCCCTCCACCTGGCTGAAAAAGTCTGGAGGGCCATAAACATGAATTTTCTTTTCTCGGCCCAGTAGGATTCGAAGCAAGGTGTCAAATCCGATGAAATGATCCATGTGCGTATGGGTTACAAACACATGGGTAACCTTAAGCAGGTCTCTCGCTGAAAGAGGACTCAGCTCACCAAGATCGAACAGGATCGCCCTCTTCTCGAAAAGAAAAGGGATGAACAACCCTGGATCAGAGAACGGACCGTTTATGAGTCTGGGGTGAAAAGACGCTCTCATACATAGCCTTTGTTGCCCACGGTGATTCGTGAACTTGGGCAGTTGACAAACTCTACCAGATGTGTCATGGTTTGCCAATAACTAATCAGAATTAATGGCTATTTTCCAAAAGAGAGGCATGCCGTGACCTTGACCAAGACTGACATTGTCAAAAGTGTTATGGAAAATGTCCGCCTGAAAAAAACCAAGAAAGAGAGGCAACAATTTCTCTTCCCAGAATTTGGGTATCAGGGTTTGACCAAGAAGCGGGCTAAAGAGGTGGTAGATGCGACGTTCGAAATCATTAAAAAAACCCTTGAAAAAGGCGACTATGTTCTGATTTCCGGTTTTGGTAAGTTCAAAGTCAAATTCAAATGGGCCAGAAAAGGTAGAAATCCACGAACTGGGGAGCCTATTATATTGGACTCCAGAAGAGTGGTCAGTTTTCAATGTTCATCGAAACTGAGAGAGAAGATAGAAAAAGGATCTTAACTTCTCATTTGAATTCATCCCGCGCTGCCCCGCTGACACGGGATCCCTGCCTGCCGCAGGCAAGTCCACTTCGTTCCGACAAGCAGCGAGGAATTCAAATTTAAATTGGTTGGCAACGCCTTTCGGGATCTCTCCATAGAAAGCCCCATAAAGCCTCACCTGATGAACTACTGGAAGACCAGTTCCCCATCCTTCACGTCCACGGTCACGTGATCCCCTTCATTGATGCTTCCTTCCAGGATTTTCATCGCAAGTGGATCTTGTATGAGATGCTGAATTGTCCTCTTGAGCGGCCTAGCCCCGAAGAGTGGATCGAACCCGGTCTTGGCAATGAATGCCTTTGCCTCTTCCTTGAGCTCGAGCTTGATCTTGCTATTTTGAAGACGCTTAATGAGATAACCCATCTGGATATCCACAATTTTCTTGATCTCCTCAGGGCCAAGGGAATTGAAAATGATGATTTCATCAGTACGGTTCAGGAATTCTGGTCTAAAAGTTGCCCTCAGCGCTTCCATGACCCTTCTTTCCGTCTCTTTGTTATCTTTTCCTTGCAGTTCATGAATCCACTGGCTCCCCACGTTGGAGGTCATAATCAGCACGGTGTTTTTGAAATCCACAGTGCGGCCTTTGCCGTCTGTCATCCGGCCGTCCTCCAGGATCTGAAGAAGGGCGTTAAAGACATCTGGATGCGCCTTCTCAATTTCATCGAAGAGAACGACAGAATATGGATGTCTTCTCACCGCCTCTGTTAGCTGCCCGCCTTCCTCATACCCGACATAACCGGGAGGGGCTCCGATAAGCCTGGCCACGGAGTGCTTCTCCATATATTCTGACATATCCACGCGGATCATGTACTGCTCATCATCAAAGAGAAACTCCGCCAGTGCCCTGGCGAGCTCTGTTTTACCCACCCCGGTTGGCCCCATGAATATGAACGAGCCAAGAGGTCGGTTGGGATCCTGAAGCCCCGAACGGGCGCGTCGCACGGCATTGGCCACAGCCACAATCCCCTTTTCCTGACCTACCACGCGTTGTTCCAAGCGCTCCTCCATTTTCAGAAGTTTTTCCTTCTCTCCTTCCATCAATTTCGCGACCGGTATGCTCGTCCACTTGGCAACGACCTCTGCAATGTCTTCACTATCCACCTCTTCCTTGAGCATCTTGCTGCCGGCTTGAAGTTCCTCAAGTTTTCTGTTCTCTTCCTGCAAACCTTTTTCCAATTCAATCAGGGTCCCGTATTTCAGTTCTGCCGCCCTCGAGAGATCCCCTTGCCGCTCTGCGAGTTGGGCCTCCACTTTGGTCGCTTCGAGCTTTTCCTTGATTTCTCTGATCTTAGAAATGGCTTCTTTTTCCTTCTTCCAGTGGCCCCTCATGCTTTCACTCTCGTTTTTCAGCGTGCCCAACTCCTTTTCAATCTTCTCCAGCCTATCTTTGGATCCCTTGTCCTTCTCTTTCTTAAGGGCCTCTCGTTCGATCTCAAGCTGGGTGATCTTTCTCTGGATGTCGTCGATCTCAGCCGGCATACTGTCAATCTCAATCCTCAGTCTGGAGGTGGCCTCATCAATGAGATCGATCGCTTTATCAGGCAAAAAACGATCTGTAATATACCTGTGAGAAAGGCTGGCAGCCGCCACAAGAGCCGAGTCCTTGATGCGCACACCGTGATGGACCTCATACTTCTCCTTCAGCCCTCTGAGGATTGAGATGGTGTCCTCCACATTCGGTTCTTCAACCATAACGGGTTGAAATCGCCGTTCGAGGGCGGCATCTTTTTCGATGTGCTTCCTGTACTCCTTTATAGTCGTGGCACCCACGCACCTCAGTTCTCCACGCGCAAGGGCAGGCTTCAGCATGTTGGAGGCATCCACAGCGCCTTCAGCAGCACCGGCACCCACCAGGGTATGCATTTCATCGATGAAGAGAATGATCTGCCCATGGGCGTCGGTAATCTCTTTTAGGACGGCTTTGAGTCGATCCTCAAATTCCCCACGGTATTTGGCGCCTGCTATGAGGGTACCCATGTCCAGTGCAACGACCCTTTTCTCTTTTAGGGTCTCAGGGACGTCCCCATGAACGATCCTCTGCGCAAGACCTTCCACGATGGCCGTTTTACCAACTCCCGGTTCCCCTATGAGCACCGGATTGTTCTTTGTCCGTCTTGAGAGGACCTGGATCACCCTTCGGATTTCATCATCACGGCCGATCACCGGATCCAGATTTCCCTTTGAAGCTATTGCGGTGAGATCCCTGGCAAAACGCTCAAGGGCCTGATATTTGTCTTCCGGGTTTTGATCGGTGATTCTCTGTCCTCCTCGAATATCCACCAAGGCCTTCAGAACGGCGTCCCTGCTCACCCCTGCGGCAGATAGGGCCGGAGCCGCCTTCCCTTCCTTCTCTTCCAGGATAGCGAGAAGAATATGCTCCAGGCTTACATATTCGTCTTTCATCTGTTCGGCCTCTTCAAAGGCCCGGTCCAAAACCGCCTTTGTGCGCGGAGAGATATAAACCTGTCCAGCGCCGGCGCCTGATACACTCGGGAGCTTTTGAAGCAGAATCTCAACCTCCTGTATGAGCTGACTTTGGTTTACTCCAATCTTTCCAAAGATCGGAGGGACGACTCCCTCCTTTTGTTCTAATATAGCTCTGAGCAGATGCTCGGGCTCAATCTGCTGATGTCCGAATCTTTCAGCCAGTTGCTGCGCACTCTGAACGCTCTCTTGTGCTTTGAGCGTAAATTTGTCAAAACGCATGTCTAAGTCCTCCAAAATTTGAACGATGCGACAAATGCCTTCTATTTTTGAGCTTTAAATCAGCTTTTCTTCAATCGGCGTAATCGGAAATAAATTAAGCTTACTTTGCTCAATGTCAAGAAGCCCCCTTTGGCTTCATATCAAAACCTGGAAAAGGGACCTTTTCAAGCATAGACCTTTTTGCAAATGAGAGGTCGATTCAGAAATAGGGTACTTCTTGCTGCGAAATAGGGTTTTCACCTGATTGTCTGCGAAACCAGCACGATTTACCGTACCTCTATACTTAAACTGGAAGCTTAGTGCTGTATTTAATCAAGAAGGAGGTATCGTGGGATGACGGAGAAAGGTTTTGTATGGGTGAAAGACAAGGCTGGCAACGAGTTTGTTTGCAGGGTAGAAGATTTAAAAGACCCCAAGAATATCAGCGAGGAAGATCTGAAAAATTGCCGAGATGATGCTACGCTGGGCGTCAACATTGGGGATTAAATGCGCCCCCCTTCAAATCCATTAGCTGTCTCGCCTGCAGCGTTTCAAAACAGTTTGAGGCCCCAAATATATTTTGGGGCTTTTTTTCTTCGCCCCAGCCCCATTTCGACTCACCCACCCAAGCCATAAAACCATAACCCATCGCAAATATTTCTCTCTCGCCCTGGTCAATTTCCCGACACTGATACCTTTCATCTTCAGGAGGTCTATGAGAGAATGCACCAAATGCTCTTCTCAAAGGTGGATGGCGGTCTGAAAGAAGAGCAGCATGAACCAGTCAGGAAATCAAGACACACATCGCAACAGATCATGGATGATCGGCATTTTCAACAGCTTCTCGAATACCTCGGTCTATCATGGGCTGGGTATCGAAAGGTGAGGAAGGGGGTGAAAAAGAGGATCGCGCGCCATATGGAGCAACTGGGGTGTCGAAGCATGGAGGAGTACATCCTGATTTTGAACGAAAAAGAAGGGCTGAGGTTGGCGTGTGAACAGCTGATGACCGTTTCTATCAGTCGCTTTTTCCGCCACCTGGCCTTATGGCATATCCTCGGAAATGACATATTACCCGGTATCATCAAAAAAAATGTGGCACCGCTTAAGGTCTGGTCAGCCGGGTGTGCCTGCGGGGAGGAGGTCTACAGTTTCAAGATCGTCTGGGAGCGACTGCGAGACCAGTTTGAACCTCTTCCAGCGCTTGAAATGCTCGCCACGGACATGAATCCGATTTACCTGGATAGGGCCCGAGCCGGCATCTATCCGCGGAGCAGCTTGAGAGAAGTACCTAAAGAGATAAGGCCGATCTACTTTGAACCCCAAAAGGGGAAAAAGCATTTTGCGGTGAGGTCTTTTCTGAAAGAGGGGATCTCTTGGAAGGTGCAGCATTTCTTTTTGGACGTCCCAGAGAAGCGCTTTCATTTCATCTTTTTACGTAACAGCCTCCTGACCTATTATGAAAGCGAGCTGAGAGAACTTGCTTTTCAAAAGGTGGTCGACCGCCTTGAACCCGGTGGGTTTTTGATCATCGGTGCTCATGAAAAGATCCCGTCTCCAGCATCCAACCTCACGCCTTTCAGGGGGAATCCCTGGATCTTTCAAAGTTAAAATTTGGTTACCGCCTGGAACAGTCCCATGTTATAGTGGCAAGACGCAATGTCCGAGAGAAATTCAAATCCAGTTCTTTCGCAGTCTCAGTATCTCAGCAATGCTCCGCGGGAGGAGAAATGCTGGTTTTTTGTTTTGTGCGAGATCACTGCTGTCCAAAATAAATCGAAAACAAGCTTCTAAACGAGCTAAGTGCCTGTATTTACAAGATGCCCCACGGTGCCCAGAATTCAGGTTCCCATGAGCCCGAGTCGCGAGCCATGGGGGTCTCTTTTCAAAAACGAA
>JASFTV010000171.1:0-7070 GCA_050050615.1 Desulfobacteraceae bacterium | reverse complement strand
GCAGATCCAGTGCCGTGTCCCCCGGAAATACTTTCAAGAATTTTCAACATGCGAGATGTTAGAGTTCGCTGCTTGCGGGGCCGACCCATTCCAGGGACACCGGAACACCTTCCGATCTCATCCCGGCCCCATCCTTCCTTATGACGATGTTCTTGAGCCAGTGGGCGTTATCTTCATCCGGGTAATCGCTGCGGTAGTGTGAACCCCTGCTTTCTCTTCTCATGAGTGCTGCGCGGCAAATCATTTCAGAGATAAGGAGCATGTTCTGAAGCTCCAAACCTGTCGTCAGTTCACGCGGGTTTTTGATTGAAGACTTCGCAACCATGACCCTGAGTTCTTCAATCTTTGCCAGGGCCTTTTCCAATGCCGCCCGGTGTCGTACAATCCCCGCTCCGGTCCACATCATCTCTTTCAGTGCTCGATACAAAATTTTTGGGTCACGCCCTGTTTGGAATAAGCAAGAACCCAGTTGCCTCTTTTCGTCAGCGATATCCTGCGCCGGGATTTCCGGAGGACCCATTTCCCTTGATCTCCCCGCCGCCTCTCGGCCGGCAATACCTCCCATTGCGAAGACCTCGGACAGGGCGTTGCCGCTGAGCCGGTTAGCGCCGTGGACTCCTGCACAGATTTCACCCGCACCAAAAAGGCCGGGTACGGCGGTCTCCGTTTTTTTGTCTATGATGATCCCCCCCATACAAAAGTGGGTTGTTGGAGAAACCACGATCTCCTTCTTGCCTTCTAAAGACTTTGAAGGGAGTAAAGGCTGAAGCTTGGCAACCTTTTTCTCGGGAACCGGTTTGAGGTCCATGACCACCCCGCCTTCAACGTCCAGGCCTTCGGAAATTTCATGTGCGATGGCTCGTGAGAGCCTGTCCCGGGTTAAGACAATTGGGTCGCTGATGCCGTGCTTGACAATGATATCTTCACCTTTAGCGTTCCTAAGCTTCGCACCAGCGTACAGGACAAAGACCTCATAAAGCAGAAGCCTGCTTCCGAATTTCCCCGTGGCTGTTGGATAGAACTGCACAAATTCAATATCCTTCAGGGGAACATTAAGGTTGAAGGCCAGGGCCTGACCGTCTCCGCTTATGCCGGGCGCATTGTTTGTGTGGAGATACGCATGAGCATAGCCGCCGGTTGCCAAAATCACACAATTGGCCACAAAAGTGAGGAAAACCCCATCGCCCGTAACACCGGTGGCTGCAGCGATCCGATCCGAGCTTGTGAAGAGTCTGGTGATGAACACCCTGTCAGCAAACCTGACTCCGATTTTTCTGGCGTATTCTTTAAGCGGCAAAACAAGCCCGCTTCCTCTCCTGTGCTCTCCGAGAACGCTCCGGGGATAGCTATGCCCTGGGTGATGATCCAACCAAATCTTGCTCCCCTTTCTCATGAAGCTGACGCCACATTTCTCCAGGAAAAGGACCTGCGCACCCGCCTCCCCGGCCATGACGCCGACAAGCTCCTGGTCGTTGAGAAAACGGCCTCCGACCACCGTGTCCTTCACATGAACCCCCTGACTATCCTGTGGGTCTCCCCAGCCTGTTGCTGCAAAGGCGGCCTTTGAGATGAAGGTGTTATTGACATATCCCACCCTTGTTTTGGAGGCGACGAGGACGTCTGCACCCATTTCTCTCGCTATGATGGCGGCCTTTAGGCCGGCACCGCCGCCGCCGATGACGAGGATTTCACAGGTGATCTTGTTGGCGTCTGTGAATGGCATGGTCCACTCTCTCAACCTCTTCTCTCAATAACTTACGCTTTGTCACGTTGTCCCCGGCCGGTTACCAGCTTTCTTCAGAGGGAAAGGCAAATACTTTGAGAGGCTCATGTCTGATGGCGCCTCCGGCTCGATGAACATGTCCGCGCAGGTAGGGATTTCTTATAACAACCCGGCCCGCTACTCTTTCACCATACCCAGGGGCTTCAGAAGCTGCTTCTCTATCTCATTTCCTGCCCATTTCATGTCATTCTTTTGCTTTCCGGTCTGGTAGATCCCACAGATCGTTTCAGCGTAGTGTTTTGCCCTGTTGTAACCGGTACCCACGGCTTGCTCTATAACCGCCCAATTGAGCGTCCTGGTAAATCCTTGAAAGCCCTCTATGACTTCGGGGAATAGCTGTTTTCGTAAACCGTCAAGAAAAGCGGTGTAAAAAGCCAGGGAGGCGGCCTTACGCTCTCTTGTGATGTATCGAAGTCGACCATACTCGTTCGTATCCGCAAGGATATCTTTAACGCTCCGGACAAGGAGCTCGATGGGTGTATGGGGGAATGTGGCGACAATGTCGTGCCATATGTTGCGATCAAAAACATTATCTTTTATCCCGCCCAGCTCATGATAGATGTACGTATCCATTTCAGCCTCAAAGATTCTTCCAAGGTTAGAACGTAATAACTCAGGATCCTGTGATTTCAGCCCGTATTTTCTAAGGGCAAATTTCAGGGCGCCTCTTCCCGACTTTCTTAAAAAGAAGATTTGGTTCCAGAGAAGATGTTTTGCTGATTCTTTTCGAATGAGGATACGGTTGCCCTGGGAGAGGGCCGGCAAGGTGAACAGGTCACGGGCCAGTTCACGGTCGAGGATGTATACGGGGTATCCGTCGACACGTCTCTTTTCTTCAAGTATGGCCAGAAAAAAGGAAGGCTTCAGACTGTAAGCATACCCGGCGCCATAAAAAAAGCCGTGTGGCTCCAAAACGGCATTGATACCCCTCGAGTCAAAGGGATCGTATAAATTGCCAAGGATAGTTATGTCGCCATAGTCCTTTTCTGCCAGATTTTCCCATTTCTCCTCTCTGTCACCGATCCATTCCAGGATGACAGGAGACTCCTCCTCCACCCAAGGATCCAGTCCCTTTTCCCATTTGTATAGATCACGCAGTCGCAGTGCCAGGCCGCACACAGAATGGAGCCCTGCATGGCGAGAATCGGAGATGTGGCAGTTCTCGAGCACCTGACTCACGATGGCATCTAATTCGAGCACGTCCTGACGCAGCACTCCCCCTGAAATGATTTCTTGAACCTTTCGTAACGCCCAAGGATAATCTCAAAGCGATCATCCGTCAACCCGCCCCAGCCCCCTGCTCCACCATCAAGGAATCGTCTGCAATCCGCTAATTTCACGGATCATATCTGAATTAGGCGGCGGATTTGGGGCCCTCTCTAAAGGCCATCAGGGTTTGCGAAGGCGAGCCATCCTGCCATTATCATTCAGATCCAATCAGGGTCACACCCATGCTCTCCCCAAGCTCGAGCGACATTCAATCACAATTGGACTCAGGGAACCATCTTGAACAACTTGACCGCACCGAGTTCGACGCCGAAGATTTGCCCGCGCTTCCATATGCTCGTCAAAATCCCCTCAAGTCCCTCTGTCCTTCCCTCTCGCCTTCGGGGAGGGCGTGGCCTTTTTGGAAAGCGGGCCATCTTTCTATGCGCTCACACATCCTTTAAGCGAGGCTTCAATGGTCGGCCCCAAATTCTCCTCTTAAAGAGACATATAACACACCGCAGATGCTTTTTTCTTTAACACCTTTGTCCTCTTTTTCGAGCAACACAAGATTTTGTGTGCCCATCTTCTCAACAGGTGCAATGAGTTTCCCCCCTGCCCCGAGTTGTTCTGTCAAAGGGGGTGGAATCCTTGTGCAGGCGGCCGTTATAGTAATCCTGTCGTAAGGCGCCCTCTCCGGATATCCAAGCCCACCGTCTCCTAGCACGAGGACGATATCCTCATAACCTGCGTTTTCCAAGTTGTTTGTCGCGAATTCAAAGGTCAGCGGGTCAATATCCATAGATACGACCAGGCCTTCTGATCCCACGATTTCCCTGGCAACGGCTGCACCGTAGCCTGATCCAAGACCCACTTCGAGAAATTTGTGGCCTTTGTCAAGGCCCAACGGCTCATAGAAGAGGGGGTAGCTGTGCGGGCATGATATGGTCGCCTTCTCGCCCGGAAGGGGAAGAGGAACTTCGAGATAGGCATAGTCCCTGTAAAGAAAAGGGACAAAATCTTCTCTGCGGACCTCCAGCAAAGCATCCCTGATACGGGCTGACTTGAGGAACCCGTGCGTCGAGAGCCATGCCACCTTCTCCTCTCTCTCTTTCTTGAATTCCTCTTCCCCTTTAGTGGGCGCCTTTGGTGGGGGTACGATCCACCCTCGCATGCTTTGCATTTTTCTCTGGGGATACTTCATACCAAGTTGCTTTCAAACGGCTACTATTTCTAGACGTCATTGCGAACCCTTCGAAATACAGAGAACCTGCCGAAGGGATAAACTCCGTGAAACAGTCTCAATAGGATAGGTCGCCACGCTTGCGCGCAGGCACGTCGCTTCACTCCTCGCAATGACAGGATTGCAACTTGGTATCAGGTTTCGGGCATTGACTTAGAGAAAAGAGGTCAGACTCCCTAAACCCTGAAGTCCGAGCTGTCTGCCACAGAGTGATTTTGAGAAACTCAAAGTTTTTCAGATCACCTCATCCAATGTTACTAGATATTTGTGGGAAAGGGAATTTCTAGTTTCGGCAGGATAAAATTCAGGTTAGACGACTGAAGCCTGCGTGGCCAGGAATCCAGGCCCATATGATCCTGCATTTCTCGAGAGGCCATATCTCGCAAATTCCGGTTTCAGAAGCAGGCCCAGGGTCCCATCAAAATTCCTCCGTTGATTTGCAATCTGCTTTAGGGTGCTTAATATTCAAGAAAGAGAGAGTTTTCAGAAAAAAATAACCTCTACGGGGAATTTGTAGGGATAATGAAAGCAAGAAGCAATTACCATCTGGGTCTGCTTGCGGGCATGCTGCTCTTCCCTCTGCCTTCCATTTCATCCGCGTTTCAAGATGAGCCTTCTCATTTCAGAGGAATAAAGTGGGGAATCAATGTGAACGACATACCGGGTCTGAAGTTTTTGGTAGGTTACGAGGAGGCAAAATCTTATCAGAGAAGAAATGACAAAATGAGAATGGGTGATGCAAAGATTGACTCTGTCTCCTACATTTTCTACAAGGATAAATTCTGTTCCGTATATATTGGATTTAGGGGCCGTTTGAATTTTCAGAAGATAAAAGAAATACTGATTGAAAGACACGGCGAACCTCATCGCCCGAATGAAACCATGGAAACTTACATCTGGCGAGGGGACGTTGTTGATATAGCATTTCGATATAAGGAGGAGATATCGAAGAAGGGGTCATTGATATATTGGTTTAAGCCAATCATGCAGGAAAAGATTTTAGATGAAAAGAAAAAGGCGGCCAAAAGAAGGCCAACGAATTGATTGGTGTGTCTTATCGATAAGTAAGCCAAACTTTGGGCTAAATATATTCTGCTGCGATTTAGGGTCGAGGATTGAGATACCGAGACTATGTTTGTACCCCAATTCAAATAGTTATATTGAATCATAAGATGTGTCTACTTTTGTCGACCTTGGCCCAGCCTTATTTATGCCAGCATGAACCCGACCCCATGTACAAAACCCATTTTCCAATTAACTTCAAATAGATAGCTTACCTCCACATTAAGTTCATAATCGGCACCCCTTTTGCATCCAAAAGGTCAAGGGGATAACGACGCGCATCGCAGCGTCGATATCTGCCGATTTCTATTTGCCTGAATCCCAAGAAAGCCTCAGGTGCTCTTTTGGGAGCCCTGTAATCAGGCAACAGGGAAAGGAAAAAATTTGGGAAGGAGGAAGCACCATGAAGAGGTATAAAAACCATCTAGCGGCGTGTTTTTTCTGTATTTTAGCAAGTGCCTTGATCTTCTCTCCCACCGCCGCCTCTGGTGCTAATACGATCTATGTCGGACCCTCACAGCCATACAAGACAATACAAGATGGAATTGACGCTGCCGCAGACGGTGACACCGTGGTGGTAAGAGATGGGACATACAAAGGAGAAGGAAACAAAAATTTGAATTTCGGGGGCAAAGCCATCGCGGTTAGGTCAGAGAACGGCCCTGAGGCTTGCATCATCAACTGCGAGAATATGGGCAGAGCCTTTACCTTTGATAACGGAGAGACATCCTCCTCAGTTTTGGATGGCTTTACGATTATAGGGGGTGATGCGGGTAATGGTGGTGCGATCTATTGCCAGAATTCCTCTCCAACGATCGCCAACTGCATCATTAAAGATAATAATGGCTACTGGGGCGGCGGACTAAATTGCTACTATAGAGCTTCGCCCACTTTGATCAATTGCATATTCACCGGCAACTCGGCCCGTAGAGGTGGCGCGATTTATTGCTTCTGGGGATCCTCTCCGACCTTAATTCACTGCAGCATCAGCGGCAACTCGGCCACCAGGCTTGAAAATTTTGGGGGCGAGGGCGGTGGGATTTACTTGCTGAATTCCTTCGCGACTATGACCAACTGCATTGTTTGGGGAAACAAGGCTGATAAGTACCAGGAAATATTTGTTTCTTCAACTTCCTCTCCAACGGTTGCTTTCAGCGCCCTTTCGGGCGACTGGGAGGGAGAAGGGAATATAATGGTGGAAGATTCACCGTTTGCAACCAATGACGATTACCATTTGAAAGAAGATTCATCCTGCATAGATAAAGGGACGGACAAAATCACACTTCCGGAGTTCGATTTTGAAGGTGACCCGAGAGTTCTGGGGAGTGCACCTGACATGGGTGCTGACGAGTCCGGGTGCTTGGCCAGAATTGCGATCAAGCTCGACATCAAACCAGGTGGCAATCCTAATAGAATCAACCTCAAATCAAAAGGGGTTGTGCCGGTTGCGATTTTAACTGACGGGAGTTTTTATGTGTACGCAATAGACATCCGTTCCGTGAAATTTGCTGGGGCTCGGTGGATTCGGTGGACGATGGAAGACGTGGATAACGACGGCGACGAGGACATGCTTTTCCACTTCAGGACGAAGGACCTGGCGTTGACTGAGGGAAGCACCGAGGCGACGCTATGTGGGGTCATGTTCGATGGTAAGGAAATCCATGGGACAGACAAGATAAGTATCGTCCCATGCTCCAAAGACAAAGGCAAAAGAAGATGGAAAAAGCATAGGCGACGCTTTGGTCCTTAGGAACCTTCAAAAAGGCAGGGGCATTG
>JASFTV010000170.1:0-7078 GCA_050050615.1 Desulfobacteraceae bacterium | reverse complement strand
TGGGGGTTTGAACATCAGCGTGTGGAGACAGGCGTTGGCCCTTCAGAATGCTGCGATTGCATGACTGCATCTCCCCTGGTCCCTCTAACCAATCCTGCATCATTTTCAGGATGTTCCCGTCTCTTTTGGTCAGGACCTTCAGAAAGATGAGCATCTCTTTTATAGAGTTCCCATTTCGTCTCAGCACGCTCTCAAAAAGATGGTAATGGCGATGATATAAGGCGATGGACATGAGGTAAGCATTATTTAATGTCGCATCGCCAAAGCGGAAAAAACGACGGGTCTGTAATTCACCCTTGAGGACCTTAAACTGCGCCAGGGCTTCAGCGAAAACCTTTTCCCTTTCGGTCATTTTTTCCTCGTAAGTGAGGGAGGAATCATACAGGTGTTCCAATTTAGCCAGCAAGGATGTCAAGAAAGTGGAAAACAACGCTTCGTCCCGGATTGATTTTTGCGCCTCGAGGGTTAATGGGTGGGACGGCCCGTAGGTGCTTTGCATAAAAAGGTATGCGCCCTGCTTGCCCACCAGCACGGCCAGACCCTCGTTAAACTCCCCCCGCCCCTTCTTGTAAAGGGTTGTGTGGGTCATTTCATGAAGGATGGTTTCCACAAGATCCAAGGTGGATCCCTCGATCAAGTTCAGGGTCACAGGATCCTTGAACCAGCCGAGAGTGCTGTAAGCTTCCGCCCTGCCTATGACGGTATCAAGATCCTTTTCGACAAGTTTCTTCTTTTCCGCTCTGGCACGGTCCAGGTCAAAAAAACCCAAATAGGGCATCTTTCCCACGACAGGGAACCACCAGGTGACTAGAGAAAGGCGATCCTTTGGAGCAGCGGAGACAATGTAGACAGGAGGTTGACTGGATTTTGTGTATATGGTTTCATAATTTGAGGTCTTCTTTAATCCTAATTCCTTCTCTGCAAAGTCCTTGATCTTTGCCACAAGGCAGAGGCGGTCCTTCTGAGTGGCACTCAGAGAATCATTTCTTAAAGCCTCCTCTACAGGGAGGGCTCCC
Organism: Desulfobacteraceae bacterium; assembly: GCA_050050615.1. Classification (GTDB taxonomy): domain Bacteria; phylum Desulfobacterota; class DSM-4660; order Desulfatiglandales; family HGW-15; genus JASFTV01. The sequence continues at coordinate 6,062 of JASFTV010000170.1, read as the reverse complement.
TGGAGTAATCTGAACTGGCCTGCTGCAGCCTGGAGGATGTAGGTCAGACGGCATCCGGTGAGAAAGAAGATGATGGTCACTATGGTCCCAATGCAAGTGCTTCGCTTCATAGGCTGCATCAAGCGACGCATGGCCATCGCCACCGCTCCAATACTACAGAAGGATTTGCAATCTTTGAGCACCCAGGGCGTGCATTAAAGCCGCCTCCGCGGGGCCTGGAGGTTGTGCCTACCACAGCCGGACAATCCTTTTCCCGTCCCTCAGTTCCCCTCTAACTTTCTCCATATGACGTAGCGCTGCAATCTCCCTTTCCAGATCAGAGGGCCTTAACTGGAGTCTCTCAGCGAGGATCTTGGGCTCAACGCCTCCGGTTTCCTTCAGAATGTCGAGTATGTTGGACTGAATCGTGTTCAGTTCAAGCGCTCCATCTTGCTCCTTGATGAGCGACTTTGCGCTGTGCACGGCCCAGGGATCGCAGGTACGTGCCGGTGATAGGGCATCCATGTAGCAGTCCTCGCATAAGGCCTGACCATGAAAATCCCTCTCCTCTCCCTTTTCGATGGCATCGCCACATTTGTCACAGTTCATTTCTCTCCCTTCATAGCCGGTCGGCGCGGTGGCCGAGTCTACGTGTGTGAGGATGGAAAAACAGCATTTCATAGAGGGCAGGCCACGACTCGGCGGAGCTCGTCGCAGGCTGGGCCTGCCGGCATTCCGAATTCCATCATCAAAAATTAGTGCTGTCCAAAATAAATCGAAAACATGCTTCTAAGCGAGCTAAGTGCCTGTATTTACAAGATGCCCCCTAGTGCCCAAAATTCAGGTTTCCATGAGCATCGAGCCGCGAGGCATGGGGGGTCTCTCTTTTCAAAACGAAGGGCATCGAGGAACAGTTATGCAAAAAGGGGTAGCAAAGGCGGGCGGAGCACCTTCGCAGCCAATTCCACGGAGCTACTTCCATGGCGATTCCCGGGAGGCTCTCCGCCCGCCTCACCCGTGGCCTTACGCTGGTCACCGGGCAGCGACTTTTCGTTTTTGAAAAGAGAGACCCCCCATGACTCGCACGAAGCACTGATTCGTTTTTGGACGAGAATGATCAAAAATATGTGTTGAACCAGTGTTGGAATACGATCAGATTCCAAAGTTGCCAGGAGGTATCCTGCCGGCCGTTCATGTGGTCGGTTATCAATCCTTTGATGACGCCGTAATTGAAAAAATCTTGTTTTTGGATAAGATCCTCGCGTAAATACTCATCGATAAGAAACCTCAATTCCTTCCTCAACCATGCGCCGATAGGCATCTCGAAGCCCCATTTGGGCCTTCTATGAAGGGCGGAAGGAAGGAGTTCCTTGAAGGTTTCCAGAAGGATATACTTTCCCCCTCTTGCCTTTAGTTTCGTATTTCCGCTGAGCTTGAAGACATATTCCACAACGGTGTGATCCAGGAAAGGGACACGCACCTCCAAGGAGTTGACCATACTCATTCGGTCGACCTTGGTCAGCATATCCCCTGGAAGCAGACCCTTGACATCGAGGTAGAGCATCAGATTGACGGTGTCTCCACCGAAAGCGTCTTGGTGTTCTCCTACCCCGTTGCGAACAAGCTTAAGGTGGACGTTGTCATCCGGCCGTTTTTTCAAAAGGTTCTGCCGCATGGGAAAGGGAAAGATTTCCCGCCAGCCACAAAACCGATCGGTGAATGAAAAGCTCATCCCCCTTAGAAATTTCTTGAACCTTCTTATCATCTCAAGACCTGGTTTGTCTCTGGCATCCGGCAGGGCATGCACCAATGGCGCTATGAGACCTTCTCGTAGGAAACCCGGAATCCTGGCATAGTAACGAGACCAGTATTCTCCCAAGTACATTCTGTAGCCCGCAAAGAGCTCATCGCCGCCGTCTCCTGAAAGCGCTACCGTGACATGGTTTCTGGTCTCTCTGGAGACAATATAGGTGGGCACGGCAGAGGAATCGGCGAAGGGTTCATCCGTGTTCTCGAGAACCTTGGGGAAGGCCTCAAGGATATCCTTGTATCCCAGCCTGAACTCATGGTGATCGGTCTGGTTATGTTTTGCCACCTCCCGGGCGTAGCTTGTTTCGTCAAAAGAGGGAAGATCTCTGTAACCAATGGCGAAGGTCTTAACCGGCTGAGTAGAGTTTCTGGCCATAAGGGCGACTATAATGCTTGAGTCAATGCCACCACTGAGAAAGGCGCCCAGGGGCACGTCAGATATCAGTCGGCGCTTGACGGATTCCTCAAGAAGGCTCCGGAGATGTTCCTTATGGGTTTCTATGTCCTGAATGTCATGACCGGTGAGCCCTTCGGAGAGGTTTTGCCCTTCAGCGATATCCCAGTACTTCTCGATGGAGATCTTCCCCTTCTCAAGGATGAGGAAATGCCCGGGCAGCAATTTCTTTATGTTTTTGAAGATGGTCCAGGGTGCAGGGATATAGTTGAGGGTGAGGTAGAGATCAAGAGCCTCGGGATCGATTTCTCTGGGAACTTGGGTGTCACATAGAATAGCCTTGATTTCTGATGCGAAGACAAACCGCTGGCCGTCCCAGTAGTAATTGAGGGGCTTTATGCCCAGACGGTCCCTTGCAAGCCATAATCTCTGGTTCCGGGCATCCCAGAGGGCGAAGGCAAACATCCCATTCAAATGCTTTAGACAGGCGATGCCCTCTTCTTCATAGAGGTGGATGACAGGCTCGCAGTCGCTGCGGCTTTTGAAGTTGTGTCCTTTTGCTCGGAGGTGCGCGACGAGTTTGTCGAAATCGTAAATCTCTCCGTTGAATATCATCCAGATGCTGCCGTCCTCGTTGCTCAAGGGTTGGTGGGCTGCAGAGGAAAGATCGATGATACTCAACCTGCGATGTCCCAGCCCGACGGGCGGAGAAACAAAGAACCCCTCGTCGTTCGGCCCCCGATACGCAAAGGATCGGCACATCTGTTTCAGAAGATCTTCACTTATGCCCTGCCCGCAAAGGTCAAGTTTTCCACAGATTCCGCACATGCGTTTGACCGCCAGATCTTTTTATATCACCTGCTCAAAAGCATTGGAAAGCAAACAGGCCTTTTTATTATCCTTTTAGTTTAGCGGTGATGTCAAGTAGGCCGGGTTTACCCCAAATCCACCGTCTAATTTGGGTATCAAGCCTGGAATCAGCAGGTTATGCAGTATTCCTGACGCCCATTCACCCCCGCCCTTCCGGACGGGGCTCTCTGCCGCGGTTTTTGTAGAAGACCAAAAGATCGCTTAACATCTCTGTATCTCCAGTTCCGCCTCCGGCAGGACGGGTGGTGAGGAGAACGAGTACGGGCTTACTTGGGATAGGAAGGTCGATATGTCACAAAGATGGGATTGGACGTTAAATGCTTTCTGGTATCCATAATACGATAGTAGGTGGTCTCACCAGGTGGTGCTTCTCTGTCCACGTACTCAACGTCGATTGGGGTTACACCACGGAAGGTCTTTATGAGGGTACCCCCTCTTATGAGAAGAATGGTCATAGGGGTGGGTTTTTCAGGATCAAATGAAACCCTGAACCTGATTATCGGAAACTGGGTGGAGGTCAATGTCTCTCCCAGGAAGGCGACTTTAGCCCCGTCTCCAGAAACACGGAAGTCATTTAGTTTCGGCCATACGCGGGCATCACCCCTGGAACAGTACATGCGTCCTTTTTCCAAGGCTTCGAGTACGCCTTTTTTTGAAAAATCCTTTATGAGAAAGGTCGTGGGGAAGGCTCCCAGTTTCAAACCGAGCCGGCCGTCCTCATGAAAATCGGCCGTAGAGATTCCCCACGGCGGTCTTTCCCTCTGCCCCCGACAATATTCGTTCAAGACCCTGTCCCATTCCCGCCCTGGATTTGTCACGGTGATGTTGTCCCCATATATGGCAGAAAAGCCGGTACAATTCTTGGACAGGCGAAGGACTTCCGGATAGGGTGGCGTGTCGACACGGATGGGGCCGTGTGTCCTGACGCCGGATCTCTGTTCCGGGTAATTCCAGAAAGAGAAAGCTCCCCGCTCGTTGACATAATCGATCACCTCTTGATAAGGCGCAATGCCCTGTTCCTTTGAATAGGGGCTAAAAGGAGAGCTCCTGAAAGGATTGTAATCGATCATGGCCAGTGCTGAAAAAGCAACAAGAAATAGGCCCATGAGACGGGAAAAGCCTCTCCATCTCAGAAGGATGATGCCTATGATAAAGGGGATGATGAATATGACCAACCCGGGAAGCAACTTGGTCGTATATCTTAGGGAGAGATTGTTACCCAAATTCGGGGTTAGGCTGTAATCCTCCGGTCTCGTGAAATTAATGATAAGGATTCTTCGGTCATAGTCGTGAACCGTCAAATTCCCGTTAAACCATGATCCAGTCCAATAATAATAAGGGGAAGTGATGCAGCCGGGGATGATGATCATATCGGGATACTCTTTCGAGAGCCTTTTGATTTCATTGAGGTACGTTTCGGGCCCGTGAGTCATAATGGATGGGAATTCCTTCTTATATCTCACGAGCCTCCTAAAAGGAGGGACGCCATAGGAGAGCGCAATCCGATCATGATCATTTATGAAAAGGATCCTGAAGCCTCTCAAACGGGCTATTTCTACGATCTCTTCCATGGTGTGCGTGCCATCGCTGTGCGACGTTCGGATGTCAATGAGTCCCGGCACAGCCCGGTAAGGCCCCGTTTGCTGAGGACGGGCCTTACCCGGCAGGATCGCCGGAAATAGGAAGACTAGAATTGAAAGGAGAAGAAAGGTCTTTTTGGGCGCAGGCAACGAGCTGTGGCTTAACATATTATTTTCACTAATCTTTTTTTGAATTGACACGCAAAGGATCATAACGTAGATTGCCATATATTGGAAATTTAAGCACATTCTCTCCGAGCTGTCTATTTGAAAGAGGTTTGTGGGCTTCGCGCAGCTTAACGTGCGGGTAGGGAGTCATGAGAATAAAGTTCTGGGGCACGAGAGGATCTATTCCCGTACCCGGGCAAGAGACGATCCTTTACGGCGGAAATACCACATGCCTCGAAATCACCCTCGAAAGCGGCAGGGTCGTGGTCATAGACGCAGGGACAGGGATCAGGTCTCTTGGTGACAAGCTGGTCGCGGAAAATGAACGAGTTGACATTCACCTCCTTATGACCCACATCCATTGGGATCATGTCCTCGGCTTTCCCTTCTTCGCCCCAATCTACAGCTCGAAAAGCACGATCCGTATTGATGGATATCCCACCTGCATGAAGGGGCTCAGGCATACCTTTGACAACAAGATGGGAGATGGCTTTTTCCCTGTGAAATTTGATGCGCTCGGGGCCCAGATCACTTACCTGGAAAGGGTGCGTTATGGAACACTGGAAATTGACGGCACCATGATCGAGGGCATACCTCTTCAGCATCCTCAGGGTGGGTTTGGGTTTCGCTTTCGGGAAGGAGACAAGACACTCGTTTTTATCACCGACAACGAATTAAGAGAAGACGGATGGACTGGGATATCCCCGGAACATTATGCAACGTTTTGCAAGGATGCAGACATCCTGATCCATGACGCACAGTACACCCCTCAGGAGATTAAGGAACGCCGCGACTGGGGCCATTCTGATTATCAGTCTACCTTCGAGCTTGCCTACAGGGCGAACGTTGAGAAGTTGGTTCTTTTTCACCATGATCCCACCAGAAAAGACCCGGAGGTAACCGCCATCAAAGTCATGTGCGAAGACCTGGCTGGAAAGAAAGATTCCGGTATGATCATCGAAGCAGCCAAAGAGCGGAGCGAGTTGAACCTCTAGATAAAATCGCGAAGCGACTTGTCATTGGGAATTTCGTGTATCGAGCGGCGCAGCCGCGTTGTATAAAATCGCGAAGCGACTTGTCATTGGGAATTTCGTGTATCGAGCGGCGCAGCCGCGTTGTATAAAATCGCGAAGCGACTTGTCATTGGGAATTTCGTGTATCGAGCGGCGCAGCCGCGTTGTATAAAATCGCGAAGCGACTTGTCATCGGGAATTTCGTGTATCGAGCGGCGCAGCCGCGTTGTATAAAATCGCGAAGCGATT
>JASFTV010000169.1:0-7097 GCA_050050615.1 Desulfobacteraceae bacterium | reverse complement strand
AAGCGATAGAAATCGTTGAGGGGGAGGAGATCCCCATAAAAGCCGGTTGGGTGCTCTATATCCCCGCAGGCGAAAAGCATATGACCGTGAACAGGTCGGACAAAGACTTTCGTTATCTGGAGTTCTTTACATGGCCGCCCGTTACAGCCGACTTCATAGAGGTCAAATAAAAAAGAGCATGGCCTCAAGAAAAGGGCGACTTTATTTGACGTTTCTTCTTAGACCCGCCATTTCTTCCAGCACAGCACAGACTGAGGCCGTGTCCTGTTTTGCCCGCCCGTTCGCCAAGGCGGTGGTGTAGATTTGAGCCGCTGCGGAGAGGAGGGGTGTTGGACATTGGAGCTCATTTGCAAATGCGGTAATGATCTTTATGTCCTTCTGATGCATATCCACCTTCATGGTCGGTTCATTATATTTCCCGGCTACCATCAGGGGACCCCTCACCTCAAACATCCGTGATGTTCCTCCGCCATCACGAATGACCTTGAGAATCATTTCGGGATCCAAACCTGCTTTCATACCCAAAACGAACGCTTCTGCTGCGGAGACATTATGGATGGTTACCAACAGGTTTGCCACAAATTTCATCTTGGTCCCCATCCCAAACTCACCCACGTAATAATTGGCCCTTGAAATCCCATTAAAGACGGGCAAGCACTTTTCGCAGATCTCTTGGTTACCGCTTGCGTAGACAACGATGTCCTTTCTGGCCGCTTGGGCGCCGGTACCGCTAAGGGGGCAGTCCAAGACATCCATACCAACAGCTTTCGCTCCTTCGTACGCCTCCTGCTTGGCTTCCAGAGTAAGGGTGCTCGTCTCAATCACGATCAGGCCTTCCTTTGCACCCGCCAAAAGGCCGTCTTTCCCGAATACAACATCTTGCAAGGCCTCGATACTAGGCAGTGAAGTGATGACCACCTCTGAATTGTCGGCCACCTCCCTGCACGAAGCGGCGGCTGCTCCACCCCTGTTCACGAGGTCTTCCACCCGTTCAGGAACAATGTCGTGGCCAAGAACCGAAAAATCTGCCTTCAGGAGGTTGGCCGACATGGCCGATCCCATGATGCCTAAACCGATCATTCCGATTTTCTGTTTCACTGTCTACTCCCTACGTGATGATTCGGGATGAGAATTTTGAGCCCGATCATTAAGTTGGTGTCATTTCCTTGGCCAGCGATACCATCAGTTTCTCATCAGGCAATAACTCCAATGCACCAAGATCACAGACTTCCTTGCATGCACTACACACGATGCACTCAGCTGAGTCCAGCACAAGCGCATGGGAGTCTCTGGTCAAAGCACGAGAAGGGCAAATGTCAGCACAGGCATTGCACCCCTCTTGATACAAACATTTCTCAGCGGAGATAGCGGGCCGGTAGGCAACCCTTTGTCGATAATACTCAATGCTTGTCTTCCCGCTGCCGACGCCCGCTTTATAGCTATAACTGGTCTCCGGTGGTGTCGGCCGATGATAATCATCAATGGTTGATGCATCTCCAACGACCTCTATGGCGTTCAGATCCGTTTGGCCTAAAGACAGATCTCTTGCAAGACATAAATAAGGGATATCCTCCACATCGAAACCGATGATCTTGGCTTGCACCCTGTCCAGCGCCACGGCATCGTTGGATACCAGGATCTTGTTTACCCTTCTGGTTTCAGGTGAGGACGGTCCAAAACCCTCCATGGCGAGAATAGCATCCATAATGACCAGATCCGGTGGACGCAATCGGAACATTTCGATAAGAATCTTGGCGAAGGTTTCTGGCTTGACAGAATAGTAATGATACCAGGCCTTTTGGGCGCCTGTTAAGAGTCCGAAGTTATTCTTCAAAGCGCCGCTGATCATGGTAAGGCCGTGTGTCTTCATTTTGGGCACGGAAATATAAACATCTGCTTCAAGGACGTCCTTGAGCACAGCCACTTTACGTTTGAAAGGCCGGTCCAGTTCAATGACGGCCAGGTTTTTGTTGAAGTTTCGATAGTAGCGTCCTGCGGCCCTTTTCAGATGGGTCACGCCGAACACATGCTCTGAGTTCCCATAGGATTCAGTCCCAACCGAGTCACCAGCCACGATTTCAGCCGGCTTGAGGGACTTCAGTTTTTGGATGATAGCTTCCAACAGCCTGTAGTGAGTGACAAAGGCCTGGGAATCCGGATCACCGGCCTTCAAAGCGTTTACCTTAACAGCTACCTTTTTACCGTAAAGTTTCAACGGGAAAGCAGAAAATGCTTGATCGACCGCCTCGCTGCAAGTCTCATAGGTGCTATTGATAACAAGAACTTTACTCATTCTTGCTCCCTCCCTTTAAGCCCCTTGGCGCGGGATCAACTGACGATAACCGGAAATAAGCGATCGACAGACCCTATAAATATTCCTTCTTCCAGACTTGAGTGACCTTTTTCAGCCTATTTTGGTAAAGCTCTTTTTCTACGACTCCAGGAGGAGAGACAACAACCAACAGCATGAGCATTTCGTCACCCGTGTTAACAATATTATGCTCCACCTCCGGGGGAATGAAAACAGCACTGCCCGGTCCGACTTCCCTTTGCTCGTCCCCTACGGTTTCTATCCCGGTTCCTCTTAATATATAGAGCAATTCCTCTACGGGATAGGGATGTTTATGAAGGGGGATTCCAACCCCGGGAGGGAAAGTGGTTTCCCATACACTCATTTGCTTGACATCATTTGTTTTCTGATCAAAGAGCACGCGTAAGGTCTCATTCATATCGGCGTTTTCATAAATGGGGCCTTCGTCTCCAAACCAAGAAGGTTTCTTGATAAATTTGAATTTTCTACGGCTCATGATTCTCCTCTAGCGCATCGCCTCTTCCATGTGTTCCATCATCGTAAAAACTACGGGCCCTTCTGCCGTAACCAAAACATCTTCCTCCAGCCGACATGTCTGTGGGAGCCCGGGATGCCCGGCAAAGGTCTCTGCTGCAAAGTACATGTTCTCCTTGATTTCAGCAGGATAGTCGAGTGAGTAGGCCCTCGAAATCCACATCCCTTCATAAAGCGTAATGCCGATGCTGTGAGCAAACTGCTGGAGGGTGACCGTCCCGTACTTATCGTCGTCATATTCTGGGAAGGCGGCTGCCACGTCAGCACTGGTGTTTCCGGGTCGCAATTGCTCGATGCCCGCGTACATGGAATCGTAGACCTCCCGATAGAGGTCAATTTCCTGTTGGGTCATTTTGCTGGCACACTTAAAGCACCGAACGAAATCGACAAAGTAGCCGGAAGGCCCGACAGCATTGATGTCCACAATGATCAGGTCCCCTTGTCGGATCATTTTATCCGTGGCCCAACGGCGGTAGGGACTGGTATTGCCGCCAGAGGCAACGATGATGTCATAGATGATTTCGCAACCCTGGTTCAACATAAACTCGTGGACCTTGGCCTCGATCTCACGCTCCCGCACCCCTGGTTTCAACCACTCGTACTTGATTTTCCACATTGCTGCATCACCGATGGAAGAAGCCTGTTTTAGCAGTTCAATCTCATCGCGGGTCTTGATTACACGGGCACCCGACATGGCTGGCCAACCGTTCACAATCTTGATTTTACGTTCCTGAAAGGCGTTGAGAGACGGCATATCCAAGTTGTCAATGCCGATCCGTTCGTTTCTCACGCCGTGATCCTCCAAGACCTCAATAACGCTATCCACCATTTTGCCTGCCATGTGGGGCACTGCACCCTCCGCCCACTGCCACGTCATGGCAGGCCGGATACGACCTTCCATCCAGGGCATATCCATTTTTGCACAGTGCAAGTCCGAGCCGGCCGTCTCGAAAAGGACCGGGTCCCCCCCATTGGGCAGCACGGCATAGCGTATATTAATATTGTATTTCCAGTTGCCTTGATAGGAGCCGGCGACGTAACGGATGTTGGCGCCGGCAAAAAGAACCAATGCACCCAGGTCATGGGCATCCATTTGCTCACGGGCTCGCTGGAGACGGTCTTTGCGCAGCCTCTCAAAATCGACGCGATACTGCCAGTCCGCACCAGTCTGGCTGTAAAGCCGACGCGGATCCCACTCATGTGGCTTGCCGGTAAACTCGGTATCCAGTTTGTATTCCATGGTATTCTCCTTTAAGATTGTCCTAAAAATGATCGGCCAGGCCGATGGTATCTCCGAATATTCGTTGTGAAAAGAAAAAGTATACTTCCAAATTGGTGTTCTGTTTACCAATTTCAAGTCGATTGGAAGGGGAGAATTTATTGACTTCATGCACAGAGTTAGCACATGCCATGTGTCTTTGCAATGTCCATATTGTATTCTGTCCCAAACATTGATTTCTGGTATAGCGCTGGACCTTGGAGCGGGAATCAGAGGCCTGAGATGAAAGGTCACAGCAGGTGGCATGGCATTTCGTTTGACAAAGCCATCTTACAATAGGATAAATGGACTCAAATCCGGCTCTTCAAATTTTGAGTTTACTGGACCCTAGAAGCCCGGTCCTTGGGGCCTCTGGCTCCGTTTCCGGCGCGTAGGGCTTACAGGCCGGAGGGTAGAGCCTACCCGCCTGCCAATGCCCGCCATTCATAGCATTGCGGCGGACAGGCCTGGCACTGGCGGGGAGGGGGTGGGGAGGGACCCCAAATATGTGGTTCGCAGCATTGTCCGGTGGGATTTCTCTTTGAGATATGGCCTTTCAAAAAGGGCATGCCCTCCCCCAAATTAACCCGTTGAAGTGCAAAGAAAGCTGGGTCCTATGTGCCCGGACTTTTTACAATCACTGAGGGCTGGCTTTTCTAACCTATGCCGTTGCGCGTTTGGGAAAGGGGTAACAGTAACGATCAAAGAGACTGAGTCCGCTCATTAGTCAGGTGAGGAGGTATTTCTATGGTATCAGATCAGCGAATACTTGTGACAGTAATCCTGCGTCATGACCAGTCGAAAACATTGGATGAAATCATGGCCCATGTTAAAAAGACCGGGTTCTATCGCGATTTTCCTCCTGAGGGGACCGAAGTGGTATCTTGGGTGGTGGCCATGTCCTTGGGCTTCATTATCCAGTTGCGCGTAAAACCTAAGGCACTGCGTAACCTGAACCTCTTTATGGAAAAGAAGGCGTGGGGGGCATTCCGTTACGAGGTGTACCCATCTTACGACTTCGCATCCATTGCAGATAAACTAAAGCAGGAGCACTCTTAATCCCAGCATTGCAGGGATCATCATCTTGAGAACCACTCATTTTCAAGGTTCCATTCTGTGCACTACCTCCCGTCAGGCACAGTCGAGAAAAGTACGCCTCGTTAAGCAACCGCCTGTTCAAGAAACTTCATGCCGAGCAGGGCTGCGCCTTTCATGGATGACTCTTGCTCATGGATGTACTCACAGTTTCTCATCCACTTTTTTTTGCTGCGGATGATGGCAGGGCTGACCGCACCGCCGGTGATGTGGATCACCTTTTTCAAGGGCACCTCGATGCTTATCTCCTTTATGTGTTCTCGCTGATATTGAGAGAGCCCTTTGACCAGGGCCGCTAAAAGTTCTTCACGGGTAGTTTCTGCGGTCAATCCTAGAAACGCTGCTTTCAGCGGTTCCAGGGAGTACCGGGAACCCAGGAGGTAAGGAATATACGTAACCCCGCTTTCGCGGTCAAGCCATGTGTCAATCGCATTCGGGAGAAAATCGGTATAAAATTCATCTGCAATGATCTCACAACAGAAGGCATTTCTAAACCACTCCAGCGCGGTCCCGCCTGCATTCATAACATAAAGTGTGAGCCAACGGCCGGAGAGAACGTGCGTCCGGACATTGTAGTTTTTGGAAGGAATGCATTTCGGAAGGCATACGAGCGTAATCTCACACGTACCATTGACGTTAATAATATCGCCTGGGTCATGAATGCCCACAGAATAAGCTGCCAGCACAGCATCGTTCCCCCCTATAACGACAGCGGGTTCCTTTCTAAGACCAAGCTCTGCCGCGAGCTGAGGTGTGAGACGGCCGGTGCTCTCGTGGGAGCGGATGGCCTTTGGCAGACGATCCAGTGAGAGGCCAAAGGCCTCAGCGATCTCTTTATTCCACTTGAGGTCGTTTTTTGCTGTGTTATAAAGAGCCGTAAGCGATGCAGAAGAGGGATCGATGGCGGATTTTCCTGTCAGCCATCTGGCTACAAAAGTGTTGGAGTGGCCGAAAACATACGTTTTCTCGAATATGTCGGGATGGGTATCCCTGATCCAGAGGATGCTCGAAAGGGAGCAGCCACCGGCAACCGGCAAGTTGCCGGTCACATCCATCAACCTCTTCATGCCCACAGTGCTAATAATATGCTGGGCCTGCTGACGGGAACGCTGGTCCAACATCAGGATGGCTGGATAGAGCGCGTTGCCGTCACGGTCCATCGCTGTCAAACCGGGAGTCGTCCCCGAAATGGAGATTACCTCCACATCTCCCATGAGATCATGCAATTCCCGGCAACCTGCGACAAAGGCTTCCTGCCATTTCTTTGGATCGATATCGCTGTACAATCCATCATTGTACGTATGGATTTCATAAGCCTTTGAAAAGCTTCCGATTAGGGTCAAGACGCCTTCCCCTACTCGGAAAATGCCCATTTTCATACCCGTTGTTCCTATGTCCACACCTAATATGGTCATGCCTGCAACCTTCTCCTTTCCTGGTTCACGTTAGAAGGGATTGCCGCAAATGATACGGAGATCTTCCGCAGAAACAATCACTTGACCCATGTGATCTCTGCCTACAATTTTCCCCTATTCACTGGATCCTAGAAGCCCCGCCCCATGTGCCGGATCAGAATCATGTAAGTCGCCATTGGGCATGGCCTTCCTTGAATTAACCCTTTGAAGTGCAAACAAGGTCTGGTTCTATCTGCCCGGATTGTTTGCTCTCTCAGCTGCTGTTAGGGATGCGCAGGAGAAGTGGCAGGCTGCGCAATAACAAACTTGTTAAAGCACTATAGTCAGTTCTTTGTGAGATTGCAAAGGGACATAAAATTCCATAAGCATTTTCTAAAGATTAGGATCGTGCTTTCCGGATGGGGGCGTGCTGCTTCTTGAGGAAGGGGAGAGGAAAAGGAAAAGGAAAAGGAACAAAGTTCTTGACAGACGGTGTGCAGGTTTC
>JASFTV010000168.1:0-7161 GCA_050050615.1 Desulfobacteraceae bacterium | reverse complement strand
GGCGTTTGAGATGCCCAGTCCTAGCACCGTCATGTTATCCGTGTTCACTCCGAGTGTGCGGATCATCTGCTCGTTATCGCCTGTGGCACGCATGGCAAAGCCGATCTGGGTGTGGAAGAACAGATCTGAAAGAAACTTGATGCCCACGGTAACCACAAAAAAGAAAGCAATAATGGGAATGAACCGGCTGACCTCCAGGTTTTCCAGGGGCGTCAAGAAGGTATCCACTGTGAGCAATTGTATGTTGGATCGCCCCATGATGCGCAGGTTCACCGAATAGAGGATGGTCATCATCAAGATGCCGGCCAGAAGGCTGTTGATTTTCAGCCTTGTATTGAGAACGCCGGTGCAACACCCGGCCAGGAATCCGGCGATAATAGCCAGAAAGATGCCGTATATGGGCGGCACGCCTTCCATGATGAGCCTGGCAACCACAGAGGCGCCAAGAGGAAAACTGCCGTCAACGGTGAGATCCGGGAAGGCGAGAATACGGAAACTGATGACGATGCCCAGAGCGACAAGGCCGTAAGCCAGACCCTGCTCCAGGGATATGGGAAGGGTCCTTAGAAAACCACTGAATACCATATGCTCACCAACTAAAGAGGGGAGGGTTCGCCTCCCCTCAGAGTTCATCTTTTAGGCTTACTTGCTCTTCAGCAAATTGCCCTGATCATCCCACACTCTGTCAGCCGCCTTTTCCACCAAGACCCTGGGGAATTTGGCTCCTTGCATTTTGGCGGCCTTCAGGTTCACCCATAGGGTATAGCCGGAGGCAAGCCCGGCAGGTACTTGACCGGGATCTTCGCCTTTGAGAATCCTGGCGGCTTTCTTCCCGGCCGTGTATCCCACCAGGAAGTAGTCCAGTCCATAAGCGGCCACGGCGCCCCTGGGTACACTGTCCCTGTCACCCGCAAAGAGGGGTATGTTGTTTTCGTTGCACACCTTGACCACGGATTCAAAGGCGGAAACGGTGGTATTATCAGAAGTAATGTGGATGGCGTCCACCCGGCCCACCAGGCTCTGTGCAGCTTGCATAACCTCGGCACTGGTGGACACATGGGCCTCAACAAGCTTCCCACCCATTTTCTTAATCGCCTCTTTCATCTCCTTGACGTGAAAGGTCACATTGACATCCCCAGGATTGTAAATGGTCCCCCAGCTTTTGATTTGGGGTAAAAGGTCCTGATACATCTCGCACTGAAGGGTGATGGGCCACCTGTCGCTCACACCGGTGGTATTGGTGCCCGTCCTTCCCATGCGCGGGATAATACCGGTTGCTACAGGGTCAGTGACCGAGGAGAAAACAATGGGTATTTTTTTGCTGACTTTTGCCGATGCCTGAGCATTGGGCGTGCTAATGGCATGGATGAGATCGACCCTATCGCCCTCGAATTTTCGTGCAATGATCGCACAGTTGGCTTGGTCACCCTGAGCGTTTTGTCGATCGATGGTAATATTCTTGCCCTCAACAAAACCTTCTTCTTCGAGGGCCATCTTGAATCCTTTGGAATCGTTATCAAGAGCCGGATGGGAGACGATCTGGTGTTCACCGATCCGGATCATTTTGGCCGAAATACCGGAGCCAAAGACAAGTCCAAGTGCCAACAAAACGGATAACACAAGCATGATTCTTTTCATCAGTCTACCTCCTTTTCATGGGTTAAAGCCAAAAAACCATCCCTAATCCCTTTATGAAATCGCTGCGCGATTTTATGTAACGTCCCGCTTCGCAGGACTTTCAGAACAGCTCAGCCAGAATACCTCGTGCTGTGCGCGGGGATGAACGGCTTGTTTCTGGGGGTTTTGGGGATAAGTTCCCTCAGAGTAAATTTGGGTTTCCTTTTTGATGCCCCCGTTGAAAGCGGGGCGGTTCACTTACGTATCTGTAGCCCACCAGTCAAAGGCCGAAATCAGCATATATTCCTTCGTCTCCGAGGAGCAATCGTAAGAGGCGGTGTCACTTGTCAATCCTGGAGGTATCGAACGGTAGGCCTTTTCTGGGGGCGTGATGTCTTTTCACCGAAGTCGTTGTGATTTCCCCTGCCCCATGCTTGCGTACCCTTTACTCAGCCAACAGCCTGTGTCCAATGAGCACATCGAATACTATCCGAGGGGTAAATTCACTATAGGAGAAGGGCCCTTAGAGTGTCAAGGGAAAACGCTCCGAAGCCGCCGATGGCGGCTTTCCAGAAAATGCGAGGCATTTTCCGGTTGTGAAGATGCTCCGCCCTGTGGCCAAGGGATTCACATTAACAGTAAGCGAAGGTCTTACCGAGACACGACACTAAGATATCGCTTTAACCAGCTCGCGAATAAACTCGGCATTGGTGCCGCAGCAACCGCCTATCATATCGGCCCCCGCCGCCTTGATCTCCTTTCCGTCCTGGGCGAACTCGGAAGGGGTTTGATCGTAGGTGGTGACTCCCTTGCGCATCACTGGCTGGCCAGCGTTCGGCTGGATCAATATCGGTGTTTCTGTAGCGACCCTTATCTCTTTGGTCAGGTCGATCATGTCCTTGCTGCCCAGGGTACAATTGGCGCCGATCACATCTGCGCCGGCCTGCTCCAGGGCGGAAAGGGCCTGCTGTACCCCTTCACCCATCATGGTGAAGAAGCCCTTTTTGGTCCTGTTATAGGTCATGGAAGCGATGACCAGGATGCTGCCCGCCCTTTTTGCGCCCCTTACTGCGGTTAGCGCCTCCTCCAGAGAAAACATGGTCTCAATGCTGATGAAGTCAGCGCCCCCGCTCAGAAGTGCTTCGGCCTGCCTCCGATACGCCTCTTCCGCCTCCTCAGGACTAAGCTTACCGAGCGGTTCAAAAAATTTTCCGGTTGGACCCATATCTCCTGCAACGAATTTCCCCTCAGGGCACACCTTTCTGGCTATCTTTGCCGCCTCCATATTTATGAGTTCCGTCTTTTCCAAAATCCCGTTTTCAGCGAGCTTCAAAGGGTTTCCAATAAAGGTATTGGTATGGACCACATCCGAGCCCGCTTCATAGTACTGTTTGTAGATATTTATGACCACGGACGCCTTGTCCAGATTCCACAGGACAGGATTGTCGCCAAGGGGCAGCCCTGAAGCCATGAGCATGGTGCCCATGGCCCCATCAAATATGATCGTCTTTTCCTCCGCCAATGTCAGAAGCGCATGTTTCATAGGCTATCCTTTCAGATCCCAATAGATATCGCCTTAAGGAAGGGGCATTGGCCATCTCTTTGTTCACCTCTTCAGCAATTGCCTCACCGTCTTCACCCCGTCCATGGCGTCAATCCCGTATGCATCGGCCCCTATTTCGTCACAGAAAGCCATGTCTACGGGCGCCCCACCGATAATCACCTTCAAGGATGAAAGATTCCTTTCTCGTATCAAAGAGACCACCTCCCCCATACTTTGCATGGTGGTGGTCAAAAGCGCGGATATGGCGATGATATCCGCTTTTTCTTCTATCGCCGTTTCCACAAAATGCTCGGGTGCCACGTCCACCCCAAGGTCAATGACGTCAAACCCTGCTCCTTCCAGCATGATGGCTACCAGGTTCTTGCCAATATCATGGATATCCCCTTTGGCCGTTCCAATGACCACCTTTCCTATATCTTTTCTGTTCGTCGCAGCAAAATGGGGTTTCAGAAGATCCATGCCGGCCTGCATCGCCTTGGCAGACCAGAGCACCTGAGGAATGAATATCTCCCCCTCTGCAAACCTTTCCCCAACGAGATCCATGGCTGAGATTAGGCCTTTGTCCAGAATATCATCCACCACGATACCCGAATTCAGGGCCTGTTCGACACCGCCGGCAGCTTCCTCAACCTTTCCTTCCAAAACAGCATCATAAATCTCTTTCAGAATTTCCACCGTTTAACTCCTTATGTTTTTGTTTGCTTCCTCCCAGATCTTTTCCAGATCATTCCTCACGTTTTCTGATAAGCGCTCCGGTTCATAAGTTCTTGCGATATCCAAAGCCTTTTTGACGAGCTTCTCATTGATCGTCTTTTTCCCTTTCTTAATCCAATTTGGAAGGTTTTCCCGGTTAAAAAGGGTCGGTCGCCAGTGCTCTTGCCTGAAAAAATCGAGGGTGTGTTTTACACCCAGGAAATGGCCTCCAGGGCCGACCTCCTTGATGATATCCATGGCCAGATGGTCATCGTCTATCTCGAATCCTTTCATATATCGTTTGACCATGCCGATCACCTCATTGGCGAAGATGATCATCTCCGGAGCAGCGATAAATCCCTGGCCGACATATCCGCAATCGTGGATGAGATTTGTGCCGTCCAGGGCGGCATTGAGAAGTGTGAACCCGTACTCGGCCCCTGCCTGAAGATCCGGAAAATGGGCATCGCTACAGCCGGCGGTCCCCCAGATGGGCAAATCATAATAGTGGAAGAGATCCGCGTAGGCGGAGTGGGTGAGGCGAAACTCCGCCGCGGCATAGGATGCGGTGGCATGGAGCATATCCATGCTGGTTGCCGCGACGCCGGTTATGATCGGTGCGCCCTTGTTGGCCAGTTGATGTATGACCAAACCTGACAGTGCTTCGGCCACAGCCACGGACAGCGCTCCCGCCAGGGTTACTGGACCGGTGGAGCCTGCCAGAAGGGCCGGGGTGTAGTTTACGGGAATGCTTTTCTCCGAACAGAGGATCAGTTTTGTGACGGCCTCCTCAGAATGTGTGAGGGGGGATGTGGGTTCGGAATATTGGATGAGAAAAGGATAACGGGATAGCTCATCCTGATTTCCTGAAATGACACCCGCCATATCCAGTATGATTTCCAAATCCTCCCGGGCTCCGGCCGTAAAAAATATCGGCTTAACACTGTTTTCGGCTTCCAGTTGAAAACACCTGATGTAATGCAGGCCTGGCGGAATATCCTTTGGAAGGCCGAAAGAAGCTATGAAATCGATATGGGTCATGGCGTCGCTGATCTTTGTGCTGGCAGTGATATCATCAGCTAACGTGTCCCTTATGTCTCTGGTTTTCAGGTCGATCGTCTTGGGAAGGTCGGTACCCGTACCGAAATAGATTCTTCTTCCTCCCAGCGCCATGGCAGGTTCTTTTTTTCTGTTGTAGATGATGACATTGGATGGCGCTGATTGAATGGCCTCTTCAACCAGAAAGGGGGGTATCCGAACAATATTCTCCCCCTTTGCCCTTGCACCATGACTGCTCAGAAGATCCACCGCGGTCTGATGAAGAATCTTTACCCCCACTTCATCGAGTATTCTTAGAGCCGCATGATGGATCCGTGAAATCTGCGATTCGTCGAGAAACCTGAACCTGGGCGTACAGTGATTGGTTGTGCCTGTTTCCATAGGAAGCCCTCTCGAGTTGTTGAATGTCGAAAATGGTGCCCAATCCTATCCCACACCGCCTGGGGAGTCAACACCCGAAACCGTGTCCCTCTATGGGGAGAGCTTCCGTGCGAGCGTTCGGCCTTGAGCCTTTCGGCAGTGAGCTCAAGGCCGACCTGCTTGTTGCCGGCGGCTTAGCCATGCCGGTGGACCCTTTACCTGAACGTCGGCGTGGGGCTGAGGCAGGTGTTGACTTCAGAAATCGGTTCGGGCTATGGATAGGGGATAGATAGCAGTGGCTCTGAGAGAGATACGCGGGCTTGGCTGGAGGGCGGGCCTGGCACTGGCGGGGAGATTCACACCACAGGGTCTGAAATGAAAGATAACCTCTACGACATCATCATCGTGGGCGGCGGGATCATGGGATGTTCCACCGCCTACCACCTTATGAAAACCGGCAATAGGCTCAGGGTGGCGGTCATCGAAATGGACCCAACCTATGTGCGAGCCTCAACCACCCTGTCCATGGCGAACATTCGCATCCAGTTCAGCCTCAAGGAGAATGTTCAGATTTCGCAATACGCCTTTGAGGTCTTGGAGCGATTCGAGGAAGATATGGCCGTAAGGGACGACAAACCCTACATCGCCTATCACCGCGAAGGGAACCTCTTTCTGGTCAATGAGGCCGGCCGCAGTTCGGCTGAAAAAACACTTGCCATGCAGAAGAGCCTGGGGTGTCCCGTGACGTGGTGGACACCTGCAGAGATAAAGGCGCACTACCCGCTTTACGAGCCGGCCGGTTTTGAAGGAGGGACCTTTGGGTCTCTGGACGGCCACCTGGATGCTTACGCCGT
This sequence comes from Desulfobacteraceae bacterium, assembly GCA_050050615.1. Lineage (GTDB taxonomy): Bacteria > Desulfobacterota > DSM-4660 > Desulfatiglandales > HGW-15 > JASFTV01. The sequence continues at coordinate 1,014 of JASFTV010000168.1, read as the reverse complement.
GCTCATGGGATACAAGGCCAAAGCGAGATCCCTGGGAGGCGCGTTTATTAAGGACAAGGTTGTAGAAATTCTGAAGGAAAGGGGAGCGGTGAGTGGTGTGAGGCTCGCCTCCGGCGGTCGCCTTGCTTCCAAGGTTGTGGTCAATTGTGCCGGCGCGTGGGCGGCCGAGGTCGCCCGGACAGTAGGGATTCGTCTCCCCCTTGAACCGGTCAAGCGGCAGATCTTCGCCCTGGATACGGCCGTGAAACCAGAAGGGCCGCTGCCGCTCACCATCCTGCCTTCAGGCCTTTATTTCCGAACCGAGACAGGAGATCTGATCCTGCTTGGCAAGTCCATGGACGATGATCCGGTCGGCTTCGAGTTTACCTGGGATGAGAAGAGATTCACGGAGATTCTGTGGCCCGAGCTGGCAAGCTTTGTCCCTGCCTTTGACACCCTCAAGGTCGTGCGGGGCTGGGCCGGGCTTTATGCAGTCAATACCCTTGACAGCAACGCTATTCTTGGCGAATGGCCGGAACTCAAAGGGTTGTTCCTGGCGAACGGCTTTTCGGGTCACGGGCTCCAGCAGGGCCCGGCCGTGGGTCGCTACATGTCTGAATTGATTGTGGGGCGTCGCCCGACCCTGGACCTTTCGCTATTCGGTCCCGAGCGTATCCTGGAAAAGAGGCCGCTTAGCGAGGGCGGGATTGTATAACCCCAACAAGGCGAGGAAGCGTCTTCCCTGATCCACCATCAAGGCATCAGCCCTGCTTTCGCAGGGGCGATGCCTTGTTGGTGATCAGGAATACTGCATAGCCTGCTGATTTCAGGTTTGATACCTAAACTAGACGGTAAATTTGGAGTCTTTGTCGTGGATTGACAGCATACTTTCGGGAGGGGTATGATGCCCGGGCAAGCCAATGGAATCTGTGAAGCCCGGATCACTTTGACTTAGTATTGGAGGCCCTGCCCTGTGGAATCCCCGTAGGGGTCAGCCCCAAATATTGGATTCGCAGCAAAGCCCGGTGGGACTTT
>JASFTV010000167.1:0-7233 GCA_050050615.1 Desulfobacteraceae bacterium | reverse complement strand
TCTGCCTGCCGCCAAAGAAAATGCCTGGTCAAGATATCAGAGGTATCGGCATATACGATCTCCCCTTCCTCAGTTTCCTGGGGCTCTCCAGAACCCAGGGGCCTAAAAGGCTCCTGCCCATTGCTTACTCTCAGATAAAGGGGGCCATTCAGGTGCATGATATCAAAAGCACCGAACGGCAACATCAGGTCCATGCTGATTGCATTGTAGGTATCCACCACGGGATTAATTGAAAAGGGCGTGTCATTCTTAGTAGCCCTTTTTGCAATGGCCTCAATGGACGGGGGACACCTCTTCAGCGGAACGCCAGCATCCCGGAGTGCCGCCCTCCACTGGGCGATGAGAGGATGGGCCTTATATCCTTGTTCGACAACTTCCTGAGATAGCTTGCTCCAGCTGGCATTCAAGTACCTGGATATGGCTTCTCTTGCCGGTTTTCCTACCTTCAGGAGGCCCGAGATAATGATAAGACCGGGAATTCTCTTAAAGACATCTTTAGAAATGACGAATGTCCCCATCATTTCTCCTCCCTAGCAGCGGGATCACGACCTTTGCGGCCCCCCCCAAGGGCGGGGCATCTTCCAGCTTTCCAATGGACCACTCCGGCTCACAGACCATGGCTGCCTGATCCACCTGTTCAGGCTCACACTGCGCAAACAGATGGGTTAGTCGCGCTGCCGGTGCCTCTTTTTCATTGGCCTATTCCCAACGGTCATCATCTCTCTTTTTCAGATCAATGTACTCGACCCTTCCCCGTTCGCTGATAAAAGAACTCAGAACCCAGCTGATGATGCTGATGATGAATGAACCGAAGACCGCAGACCAAAACCCGTGCACTTCAAATCCGGAGATGACACCGGAAGCCATCTTGAGCAGCATGGCATTGATGATGAAGGTAAACAGCCCCAGGCTGAGAATGTTGATCGGCAGGGTGAGGATAATCAGGATGGGGCGGAAAAAGGCGTTGAGGATACCTAGTATTGCCGCGGCAAAGAAGGCGCTGGCAAAACCACTCACCTCTATCCCCTCGATCAAGTAAGAAGCGAGCATAATGGCCAAAGTTAATATCAGCCACCTTATAAGGATCCCCTTCATGTTTCTTTTCTCCCCTAAATTGCTTCTCTTTTTCTGCTGGCTGACGCACCTCTCTTGGGTGCCTATGACCTCATCTTGTCACACCTTTAGGTTCGCCAGTCCGGTCTTTTCACTCAAGAAGCGGTCAAACCCCTCATCGTCAAGCCCGAAACGCCGCTCCAGGAATTCCTCGCTCATAAAACCTGCGGAATACGCAATCTTTGCGTCATCCGACAGAACCGCCTCCAAAATAATTTTTGCGATCAATTCCGGACCTGGTACTGTTGCATTCACGAACATTTTTCCGATGGCCGCCCCTGAGGCCTGATACAGTGGCTTGTAATCGGGATCTGTCCTGGCCAGAAGGTCGCCGGTCAATCGGTTGGCAGCCTCGTTAAACTCTGTTGCAATAAAGCCTGGCCGAATGGTCACCACCCTGATTCCTAAAGGCCGCACCTCGATGCGAAGCGCATCGCTGATCGCTTCTACAGCATGTTTTGTTGCCGCATACACCCCACTCATCGGGAAAGGAAATTTTCCGGCCATAGAACTGATGTTCACAATCATACCTTTTCTTTGGCGCCGCATCCCGGGCAAACATGCTTGGGTCACGCGGATCAAGGCGAATACGTTGACTTCAAATAACCGCCTGACAGCTTCCGGCGGGACATCCTCAATCGCCCCCCTTATGCTATATCCCGCATTGTTTACGAGTACGGAGACAGCTTCGGGCAGACCCGCAAGGTATTCGCAGAATTTCCCAACCGCCTCATGATCAGACAGGTCCACCTGCTTTGGTGTGATACCCTCAAATTGCGCAGCCAGTTCGTTCAGACGATCCATCCGCCTCGCTGCCACAATGACTTCAAAACCTTTCTCTGCCAGCCTTTTGGCTGTTTCACGGCCCGTGCCGCTACTCGCCCCTGTGACTACTGCGATCTCCTTTTCTTTTCCCATCTGAGCCTCCTAGAAATAAAATCGTCATGCGAGCTTATCTAACGCGACGTTGTCGCTCCTGTGGCGAAAGGGTAAAATTTTTATCCCTGCAGCCCCGCAGGTGCGGGACAGGCGCGTGAAGCACCTACCGGGAATCGCCATTAAAGGGCTTCCTTGGTATGGACTGTAAAGGGCCGCCCGCCCTCCGGACGGGGCTCTCTGCCGCGGTTTTTGTACAATAGTGGACTCTGGGAAGGGTCCCCTCTTCCAGGTTGCCGAGAAAACCTTATTCTCTTTTTCCAACCAAGATGCCCAAGTCCTCTCTTTGATTTTTGTTTAAGCGGGCCGTCGATTTATATCTGAGCGCTCTGAAAAGGGAGAAGATGTAGTTCGCTTTCGGTTTCTGGGTCGTGCTGTTTAGTACGATGACAATGTTGTCGATAGGGCTGCCGTAGGGGACCTGGTTGACACCGCTCACTCTCCAACCCGCCCCTTGAAATATCTCCTTGAGCTCTTTTGAGAAGGCGAGCGCCTCTTTATCGCCTTGAACACAATTCAACCGGATACTCGTTCCCTCATACTTCGAAAGTTCTTCGGTTACTTGAGAGAATAAATGCTCGGGTATTGTTCTGCCTTTCTCCCGTTCCAACACCACTTCCACGCGTTCCATCTGTTGGCTGACTCGCTTTTTTAACTTGCTTATCATTTGCTCATATCGGGCTGTTCGATCTTCTTCGATCTCCTCTCTCATATTCTGGATTTTTCTGTCCATAAAGAACTTTGATATCTGAATCGAACCGGCCAAGAAGATAAGAATGATAACAACCCATTGCAAAATTGAACCCAGCCGTATCAATGTCTGCAATTCTTGAAAATTCATGGGCTCCTCCTAGAAGTCCTTGAAAAATGATTCATAACGCTCGGTGGTCACAGTGCGAATTTCGACCCCCGTCTTCTCCCAATCTTAAAACATCATCTCCTAACGGAGATGGAGCGGCTCATCATGAGATCCTATTCGATCAGAGCGATGATCTCAATCTCGACCATAGCACCCAAAGGCAACGCAGCAACTTGGAATGCGCTGCGCGCAGGCTGCTCCGTAGGGAAATACTCGGCATAAACTTCATTGAACTGCACAAAGTGGTCAATATCACTCAGGAAGACGGTCGCTTTGACGACTTTTGAAAAATCGCTATTTACAGCCCCTTTCACATGCTATCTCGCGTTCGTTGGAGAATTCGCCCTGGACCATTCTTCAGGAACTCGCGCGCCACCCCAGCGCTGGCGGCCTCATCGGCTCAGGTGCAATAAAAGACGACTGTCTTATCCCTCGGATACCTTTCCGTCCAGTAATGAACGCCTGCAATTCACATTGAGCATAGTCAGAAGGGGGCCTTCATGTCAATGGAGAAAGCATCGATCCCCGGTCAGTTGATGTGAACATCATCAAGCACCTGGAGGCTAAGGACTGGTCAAGCGGGAAACTCATCCAGCAGACAGACGACCTCCTGTGATCAAGTTGTCCAATAAAGCACGTATGCTGACCCCGGAGATTGTGATGAAAGTGAGCAACTTGAAAAAAGATTGAAGCGGCCATAGGTGTGAGAAACCTTTGAAAGCTCGCTGAAGGGGATTACCGATCTTCACAGGTCGGGAGCGCGCGGTACGGCCGCCTAAGGCCCTGGGGCTCTATGATGAAAAGCGTGACAGCGTTCTGGTAAGCAACGCTCAGAAATAGGCTATAGGGATGGTTTACTCGCCCACGCTGACCCCGGCGGCTGTGTACTTGTGAGTCATGCCCCGAGCCAATCGCAAGGCATCCTCAATGGAACGCAGAAAGAAGACCTTTGAGTTTCTTCGCTCTCAGGTCTAGCTCATCAATCCATATTTCTCAATGTTTTGATCTGCGATCATCTGAACTTTTATCACTTCTTCGTGCCACTGATCCATGGCAAACAAGTGCAGGAATCGCTTCTGCGCCCTTAGATACTCTTCTGCTGCGATCTTCTTCTTTATCTTCCGCACGCGCGTGATCTTGCCATCCTTCATCTCGAAAAGCGGGATCAGACCGCATTGGATCCCCAGGCGTCCAATTTCCAGTGTTCGATCCGAAGGAAAACCCCATACGGAGGGGCAAGGCGTATCAATCTGAATGTATCGCGGCCCGTGGTACGCCATTGCCATCTTGACCTTTCTTCGCAGATCCTTGAGGTAAGCGACTGACGCTGTCGCCACATAAGGGACGCCATGGGCAGCTATGATGGCGGGCAGGTCTTTCTTCCTCTGGAGCTTTCCAGGGGTTACCCGGCCGGCAGGATCTGTGGTGGTTGATGCGTACATGGGGGTGGCCGCGCTGCGCTGCCCTCCCGTATTCATGTAGGCACCATTATCCACGCACATGTAGAGCACATCATCCCCTCGTTCGAGCATCCCGGATAGCGCCCCAAAGCCGATGTCAAAAGTGGCGCCATCCCCCCCAATCACCAAAACTCGCACGGAGTCCCGCTTTTGGGCCTTTAAGGCGGCAACCACCCCCGAAGCAATGGAAGGGCCGTTTTCAAATAGATGATGAATCCACGGTACCCGCCACGGGGAGTACCCGTAAGGAGATGTAAACGTCTCAAGACAACCTGTGGGCGTAACGACGATGACGTTCCTACCTGTCGCTTCCAAAATATGTCGGACAGCCAATGCCATCCCGCATCCATGGCAGGCCCTGTGCCCTGAAACGAATAGCCCTTCTTGGTTTGGTATCTGCGTCGTTGGCATCTTCAATTCCTTATCGCAAAATGGCTGGATTGAGACCGGCCCAATAGGGTTCTTCCATGGGAATCCCAGATTTGTGCACTTCTTCTCCTTTTTGAACGATTTCCCTGATGGTTCCCTTGTTGACCTCTCGGCCTCCCACACCCGCTATGAAATCGATCACCAAAGGGGCATTCTGTTTTCCACAAAGTTTGGCTTTTAAGTCCATACCCACTGCCCCTTCGCTTCCCATGGAAAAATTGGCCTCAACAACCCCAATAACTTTGGCTCCATTAACAGCATTCCAAATGTCTTCATAGGGAAACGGTCTATAGCAGCGGATCTTGACCAGACCGACCTTTTTCCCCTCTGCACGCAACCCATCCACGGCTTCCTTCACCGTGCCCGCCATAGATCCCATGGCCACCAGGATCATTTCTGCTCCTTCTGTTCGATAAGCCTCGATGAGGCCGCCGTGATCGCGACCGGTGACCTGAGCCAGCTCTGAAAAGATCTCCCTGATTCTCTTTTTTCCATATTGCATGGCTTCATGGATGGCGTATTTGAACTCCATGAGCACGTTTTCTTCAGCGTAGGATCCCCAGCTTTTTGGATCGTCCACATCTAAGAAATTGGGCGGTTGAAATGGGGGAAGAAAACGCTCCACGTCCCCCTGTTCCATAATGGAAACCGGCTCGTAGGAATGGGTCAGTATCCACCCATCCATGCAGACCATGACAGGAAGGAGGATGCCGGGATCTTCGGCGATCTTAAAGGCGGCCACATGGGTATCGTAGCCTTCTTGGCTGCTTTCCACATAGAATTGAATAACCCCCGAGTCTCGCAAGCTGATCGTATCCTGGTGATCTACCTGAATACTGATGGGGACCGAAATAGCGCGATTAACGCCGGTAATCACGAAGGGAAGCCGCATCCCAGCACTTGCATACAGCACCTCAGTCATAAGCAGCAATCCTTGAGATGAAGAAGCCGTGTAGGAACGGCTTCCGGCTGCAGAGGCACCGCTGATGACACTTGCAGCCGAAAACTCAGACTCTACCCGCACATATTGCGACTCCAGATCGCCATCAGCCACCATCTTTGCAAGCCGTTCCACAATGTGAGTCTGAGGACTGATGGGATAGGCCGAAACCACATGAGGCCGGCAAGCTTTCACTGCGAGAGCCACTGCTTCAGAACCTTCCAATACTCTAAGATCAGCCATACTATTTCTCCTCGCGCACCATCTGAATAGCATCGGCTACGCATTCGTAAACACAAAGACCGCAACCCTTACAATAGTCGTAGTCTATGCAGTAGTGTTCATTTTCCACATAGACTGCGCTATCGGGGCACACATCGATGCATTCACCGCAAGCCTTGCACAGGGCCATATTGATCACCGGTCTTTGATCTCTCCAACTGCCGGTTTTATACTCTAGAGAGGTTCCTCCCTCGACAACCGCCCCAAGTGTGAGCTTCATTTTCATCCCTCAGCTAACCTGTGGTAAGTTTCCAGAACAATTCGGGCGTTCTTCTCACCCAAATCACCTTCAAATTTGCTCCGAACGGCCTTAAGTACGGCATCCAAGCTCAATTCTTTAGTTACAGCCGCAAAGGCACCCAGAAGGGCTGTATTCATGATCGGTCGGCCCAGGATTTTTTGTGCCAAATTATCTGCCGAAAAGCTGAAGAAACGAAAAGGTCCGCTTAGACCCAGTTCCTCGGCGGTTTTGCCCGCGTTCACCAGGACCATGCCCCCGGGCTTGAGCCCCTCCATGACGTTGACCTCCTTGAAAATGGTGGCATCCTGGACGATAAGATAGTCCGGCTCATTTACCCGACTTCGAAGGCGAATGGGTCGATTGCTCAGCCGACAATACGCCACAATAGGTTTCCCCCTCCTTTCGCCACCCCCACCAAGAAAGGGGAATGCTTGGCCGTACTTCCCGTCCTCGAGCGCAGCGATGGCCATAAATTGGGCCAGTACGAGAGATCCTTGCCCCCCTCTTCCATGAATGCAGATTTCTTTCATGTGCTCCTCAAGGTGTTTTATATCAGAAGTGTTCCCAATTTCTCAAATAAACGTCAACTTCAGGATTTGAGGCGTTTTAAACAAACTAGGAGACCCTACCCATCCTTAGCAAGGGTTCCGGTTCCATAGGTCTGCCCCAGGCGGATGGCTTAGATGTAGTTGCGAAAGAAGTCTGACGTCGGCCGAGAAACGCTTATTCGTTCTGCAGGTCCTGTTGGCTGGTTAAAGATCCCCCGCTGGCCCAACTCTTGTGCCGCAACTTTTGAGCGACACCAAGTGCCTGGGAGTATAAACCAGCAGCGCAGATTGTCAACGTGAATTCCGTTCAGTATATAATACTTCAAGTTCTTGCGGTCTATGGCTGACATGGGACTGCCCGGGGCTGTTTAGTGCTCATCCGGAAACAGTCTCTATTCGCCTGGGCACAGGATGAACTTCCAATT
>JASFTV010000166.1:0-7251 GCA_050050615.1 Desulfobacteraceae bacterium | reverse complement strand
TTTCGCCTGAGGCCTGCTTAAGGATACCTTTTAGGTCCGATTCATTTACGGTCAACATGACAGGCTCGGATTTGGGGCCATAGAAGATAGCAGGAACCTTTTTCTCTCTTCGAAGCTTTCTGGCTGCGCCCTTCCCCTTAATCTTCCTCGTGCGGGCAGACAACATTACTTGCGCCATTTACTGCCTCCTTAAACATGCTCTCTACACTCTATCCGCTTTATACGCATGAAGTTCCCCAAAAGGCCTCTTGGCCCTCTAGGGAACCTTTGGCGTCTCAAGAGTTTCTGTATAACACAGAAAGCGATTTTTCACAAAAACAAAAAAACAGAACGCCCAGATACGCTGGGCGTCACCTTTTTAGAACTATACGAATAAAGTACTTACAGAGTCAGAGCTATAGATTCTTTTGATTGTCTCTCCCAGCAAACCGGCCACTGATAGGCTGGTAATTTTGGCACAAGCTTGGGCCTTCTTGCTGAGAGGAATGGTATTGGTCACGACCAACTGATCGATGGGAGAGGACTCAATTCTCTCTATCGCCGGGCCTGATAGAACAGGATGGGTACAGCAGGCATATATCTTTTGCGCCTCTCTCTCCCTTAATGCTACGGCCGCCTGGGTGAGCGTCCCTGCCGTATCAACCATGTCATCCAGAATAACGGCCGTTTTCCCTTTTACATCTCCGATAATATTCATCGCTTCTGAAATGTTGGGTACGTCGCGTCTTTTGTCGATAATGGCTAAAGATGTCACGAGACGTTTGGCAAAGGCTCGGGCTCTCTCCACGCCACCTGCATCAGGAGAGACAACCACCAGATCATCCTCAAAATGGGTCCGCATATGTTTCAGCAGTATGGGGGCGGCAAAAATGTTGTCTACCGGTATATTGAAATACCCCTGAATCTGACCCGCATGAAGATCCATGGACACAACCCTATTTGCGCCAGCCACCGTGATCAAGTCAGCCACCAACTTGGCACTGATGGGAACCCTCGGCTTCACCTTTCTGTCCTGCCGCCCGTAGCCGTAGTAAGGGATGACCGCCGTTATCCTTTTGGCAGAGGCCCTTCTCAAGGCATCCATAATGATAAGGAGCTGCATCAGGTTGTCATTGACGGGCGTACAGGTGGATTGAAGGACGAATGCATCCATTCCTCTGATATTTTCATGGATTTCAACCTGCGTTTCCCCGTCGCTGAAAGTCTTGGCGCTAATCTTGCCCGGCACAATACCGAGGTACTCGCATACTTCCTCTGTCAACGTCTGATTGGATGTACCGCCAAAAAGCCTCATTCACCTTACCCGTGGCTGGGGTGGGAGGATTCGAACCTCCGAATGCGGGCTCCAAAGGCCCGTGTCTTACCGCTTGACGACACCCCAGCGCCTAAGAATTGATCACTAAATGCTTATTCTCTCTCCCAGTTCGTTGCCACAAAAACATCCCCCAGGTTCTGGGAGATGAGATGTTTTTTCGCTGATTCGGCTTGTCTAAGGGACCTAAATACACCAAAAACACTCGGCCCGCTTCCTGTCATTAGAGCCCCTTCTGCGCCAGCCTCTATTAAAGCTTTTTTTGTGGTAACGATTATCGGAAACCTGGCAGAAGTGACTGTTTCTAAGTCGTTTTTGAGGATCTTGGGGATATCAATCGGACCGGTGCTCAACTGTTTATTTATATAGTGATACTCAACCCTTGTCAACTCTAATTTAAGATTGCCGTAGACCCATGAGGTCGAGATCTCAAGGGGAGGGGTAATGATGACATACCAGCGTCTGGGCCAACTTTTCAAAGGTTCCAGGACGTCGCCGATCCCTCTGGCCAGGGCTGGCTTGCAGTATAGAAAAAATGGCACGTCCGCACCAAGCTGACGGGCAAAATCATGCAGTTTTTCCAGAGAAAATGGTTTGCCCCACATCTCATTGAGTGCCAGGAGAGTGGCAGCGGCATCACTGCTTCCGCCCCCCATACCTGCTGCCACAGGGATACGTTTCACCAGCTTTATGGAGGCCCCCTTTTGAAAGCCTGTTTCTGAAAGAAAAGAGGAGGCCGCCTTGAACACGAGATTGTTTTCGTCAACAGGCACGGGAAAGCCCTCACAAACCACGCCGATCCTGCTGGCCCGGGTCACTGTTATCTCCAGGAGGTCAAAAAGATCGATGGGGACCATGATGGAAACAAGCTCGTGATATCCATCCGGACGACGACCCGTAATCTTCAAGTGAATATTCAACTTGGCGGGTGCCACGGTTTTGTAGGTGGAAGGGTTCAAGGAAAAGCTTTCCCAAAAAAAGTGACGGGTTACGAGTCACGAGTGAAAAAATCAGCGCCTTAGGCTTGATGCATTCAACAAAAAGTCGGCAATGAGACAGCAAATCAAAAAGTTCCAAATGCAAGGCTTGCGAACTTATCTGCTGGCAAGCAGATCTTGAGGGGTGAGGCGTACTTACAATACGCCGCAAGCCTGCCCCCGCGTAAGCGGGGGAAAGATGAAGCGTAACGCAGCAGTTGGACTTTTTACGAAGCCGTCAAGTTTGAAACGCGCAACTCCCTATGACCATGCTTTTACGATTCCCTCATCCTCAATTAGGGTTGAGAGCTTCAGAGCCCATTGATTCAACATTCGGCCGCGGAGGTCTCCACCACTCCCCTACTCCAGTACTCCAATCCTCCAATCCTCCAATCCTCCAGTACTCCAATCCTCCCGACAAAACCAGAGTGCCCTCAAGGGGCCCAAACGAGCGTTTCTGTGGCCCCCGACTCTACCGGTTTATTCCGTCGCCTTCACATAGCGCCATCTCAGGTCAGCCAAGATCGTTTCCAGAAACCCGCTCTCCTCTTCATTCAGGTTCCCTTGCGTCTTTTCCTTCAACATGCCAATCGTATCGATCGTGTGCTTGGCCAGGGCGAGGTCCTTTTTCTTTTGTCCGGTTTGAGGATCGGCGATCTCTCCAAGGTGCAAGAGCGCGGAGGAGCTAAGGCTGAATATGAGGGAATTGAAATTGACTTCTGGAAGGGGCGGCCTTTGAGCCTCACCCTGCTTGACTTCTTCTCCCTTCTTAGCCTCCTCCTTCTTTACCCCTTCTTCCGGCTTCTCCTCCTTCATTTCCCCTTTTTCATCCAGTGACCTTCTGTCCTTTATGATGAACCCTTTTTCCTCTTCAGCCATGGTCCGACTCCTTTTATAATTCGTAGCAGTTTAGCCCTATGAAAATTCCGCCGGTATTGGCCATGGGGGTCTCTTTTCAAAAACGAGAAGTCGCTGCCCGGTAACCAGCGCAAGGCCATGGGTGAGGCCCCGCAGGGACGGGACAGGCAGGGCGGAGGACTTGATCAGTCGATCCTATACATCACCTTGCATGGATGCTCCCGGGAGGCTCTCCGCCCGCCTTTGCTACCCCTTTTTGCATAAGTGTTCCTCGATGCCCTTCGTTTTTGAAAAGAGACCCCCATAGCCAATGCCATCACCGAGCTGTTTCATAACGCTAAGAGGTTACTACAATTCTATCCTTCTCGCTGAAAAAACATTTTCCAGCACCCGAATCTCTTCAAGGATATCATCGTTGACGGGCGTATCCGTGGTCAGAAGAATAACGTTCTGTTTCCTGGCCTTTTCTTGGCCCACTTGCATGCGGCTAATGTTGACTCTGTGCTGTCCGAGCTTTGAGGTAATGCCGCCAATGACGCCCGGTACATCATTATTGCGGATAAAGAGAATGTGTCCCTGGGGGAGCGCTTCCAGATAGAAATTGTTGATGCGCAAGATCCTTGGCATGGTTTTTCCGAATATGGTTCCAGAAACAATGTTCTCCCCTTCGAGAGATCTAACCTTCAGCATGATGAGGCTCGCAAAATCCTCGGAGGTTCTGGTCTTTGACTCCACCACCTTTATCCCCCTTTCTGAGGCGATAAAAGGAGCGTTGATAAAGTTCACGTCATCCTTGAGAATAGGCTCGAGGAGCCCCTTGAGCATAGCTGTGGTCAAAGGGGTCACATCGAATTCCGTGATCTTGCCTGCATAGTTGATCTGAGCCTCTATGATGCCGCTGTCTGTCAGCTGCGTTTGCATGGAGCCCATTTTTTCTGCGAGCACCGCATAGGGTCGCAGGATGGTCATGAGCTCGGCACCGATACTGGGCACGTTTACGGCATTCTTGACCGTGCCGTGTAAAAGATACGCCACGACCTGTTCCGCCACCTCTTTGGCCACGTTGTCCTGAGCCTCCTGGGTCGAAGCCCCAAGATGTGGCGTACAGATGAAGTTTGGCAGACTCATCAGTTTCGTCGCTCCAGGCGGTTCCTTGCTGAAAACATCAAGGGCGGCACCGCCCAGGTGACCGGACTGCAGGGCATCATAAAGATCATCTTCATTGACGATCCCGCCGCGGGCGCAGTTGATGACCATCGCACCCTTCTTCATTTTTGCGATGCTCTCCTTGTTGATCATGTTCACGGTTTCATCCGTCCTCGGGGTATGTATGGTAATAAAATCGGCCCTTCGCAGCAGTTCATCCAGGGAGACCGGCTCAAGATCCAATTTTTCGATGGTCTCCGGCTTGATGTACGGGTCATAGACAACGACCTTCATCTTCATGCCCTTTGCCCGTTCCGCCACTATCCGTCCAATATGACCCGCCCCGATCAGACCGAGAATTTTGTTAAAAAGCTCACGGCCCTGCAGTTTTTTCTTTTCCCATTTCCCCTCTCTAAGGGAGGCCGTGGCTTGGGGGATGTTCCGGGAAAGGGCCATAATCATGGCCATAGTGTGTTCCGCCGTCGTGATGGTGTTGCCCTCAGGGGTGTTCATCACCACAATGCCCCTTTGACTGGCCGCCGGGATATCCACGTTGTCAAGGCCTATCCCCGCCCGTCCAATGACCTTCAGATTTTGAGCCGCCTGGATAACATCGGCTTTCACTTTCGTAGCGCTACGAATAACCAGCCCGTGGTATCGGCCAATAATCTCTTTCAACGCCTCGGGCGTAAGACCGGTATTGACTTCCACATCGATGCCGGGTGTCTCCTCCAGGATCTTTACACCCACCTCGGATAGAGCATCACTGACAAGAACCCTCATCTAGCGCACCTCCCATCACAAAAGGTTTGTTATTTTTGTAGCACGGATTATACGAATTCTCCGCGGATTTCCCATAGCTCCTCGCCATCAAGAAAGAGCCGCAACGCAAGACGCTTTCGCCCCCCGAACACCTCCGAACGAAACCTCCAAAAGCACCTAAATAATCACCACACAAGGGGAATTTGTCAAGACAGATGTTTCCCCCCCGCATTCCCACAAAAACGACCCGCCATTCCCCCCGCCCTTCCGGTCGGGGCTCTCTGCCGCGGTTTTTGTAGATGAATTGATCCCGGATCCCATCCTTTCAAGATCGATTGGCAATTTCTTTCGTCTTGAACAAAAGCTATGGCCATACTATGGTGGCTCTGAGCATGGACACTTTCCGACAGCCTCCTGGCGGGTGTCTCGGGCAGTGTGAAAGAGAGACGATGCATCGGGCAAAGGGATTTTTCAACATCTACTACGGCTGGATCATTGTGGCCCTCGGTTTGATTTCCATGGCCTTCTGGTTCGGGATTCGTTCCAGCTTTTCAGTCTTCTATGTCGCCCTCCTGGAAGACTTCCCGTGGAGCCGGGGGGAATCGGCCGGGGTTCAATCGATGGCCCTTCTCACCTATACCTTCCTTGCGCCGCTGGTAGGAGGGCTTATTGACCGCTTCGGCCCTCGCCGCGTGATTATCCCTGGAATCCTCATCCTCACCTTAGGGCTGGCTCTTTGCGCCACCATAAAGACGCTCGGCCAGTTTTATTTCCTTTACGGCGTGCTGGTGGGCGCAGGTGTTACGTGTATTGGTATAGTTTCTTATTCGGCCATTCTGGCCCACTGGTTCGAGAAAAAGCGAGGGTTGGCAAGCGGGATTGCGGTTTCCGGCATGGGGCTTGGCACGTTTTTCTTGGTTCCGGTCTCCCAGCACCTGATCTCTCTGTGGGGCTGGCGGATAACGTTTATGCTCTTAGCAGGTCTTGTTCTGACTATTTTATTACCGCTCAACGCCCTTTTCCTGAAACACAAACCTGAAGAACTCGGCCTCCATCCCGACGGGCTGAAAGTCACGGATCCCCCAAGAAATCAGCCTCTCCATGCCTCAGCCGCGCACAGTCCCCATTCAGACCGAACCCTCAAAGAGATTGTGCGAACAGGATCTTTCTGGGCCCTAAATATCTTCCCTTTTTTGTCCGTGATCGGCGTGTACATCATCCTCGTCCACAATGTGAAGTTTCTTGTGGATAAAGGGATTGACGGTATGGCGGCAGCCTTCATTTTCGCCCTGGCTGGCGTGGTTTCATCCTTTTTTCGTATCTTTTGGGGTTGGCTTTCTGATCGTATCGGCCGTGAAAAAACATACGCTCTGGGCATGGCGTCCATCTCCATGGGCGTCCTTTCGCTTCTCCTGCTGGACGCTACAGGAGAAAAAGCGTTCGCCTATGCTTTTTTTATTTTCTTCGGCACCGGCTGGGGAGTGACCGCGCCCATGTTCATGGCCGCAGCCGCGGATCTTTTTAAGGGCCGCGTTTTCGGTCTCATTTACGGGATTCTGGAGGGGGGAATCGGCGTCGGAGCCGCTTTCGGGGCCTGGGTGGCAGGATACATTTTTGACACGACGAAGAGTTATGGTTGGGCCTTTGTTCTTGCTGTGGCCGTCTTTATCTTATCCGCGCTTTTTATGTGGCTGGCTGCACCTCGTAAGGCCCGCATGAAATCTTTGAATGACACGTGACCTGATCAAACGCACTTACTAAGGGGAGCACAAAATAGTTGACATGGATTGAATAAGGACCATGAAGTCTTTTCTGTAGTGACTGTCGAAGATCCCGCTGCCTCATAGCGGGGGTGGGAGGGCGCCGTCCTTTTCGCAACTTGTCTATGGGGGAAACCGCAGCTCCGACAACGGCGGAGAATGCGGAGGGCCTCCGGCTCGTAGAGCCTACGCCTCGGAGAGGGCAAAACTCCCCCGTAGACGAGTCGCTGAAAAGACCAGCCCGGAAGCCTCGCAATGACAATTCACTTAAAGCTTTTGTATTAGTTCACTCTTCCGCACCATTGACACCGGCATATCATCGTGAAACTCCCCGCCCTTCCGGACGGGGCTCTCTGCCGCGGTTTTTGTAGGGGGCCCCGGTTTTGGACAAAAAAGAGAAGGCTAAAAACAGGCTGCCTTCTCCGGTCACCTCGAA
>JASFTV010000165.1:0-7338 GCA_050050615.1 Desulfobacteraceae bacterium | reverse complement strand
CGATAAGGCTTTAGCAGAGCCGCTGGAATAGCTGCCCTCCTGGAAACACCTACCAGAGCGATAATCGTCAGCAGATAGGGAATCATCAGGAAAACATGAAAGGAGATATCGAAACCCAGGCCTTGAAGCCTTAACTGAAGTCCATCTAGGAAACCGAAGATGAGGGCTCCAATGGTACCCTTGAGGGGGTCCCAGTTTCCAAAGATAACCATGGCAATAGCGACCCATCCCCGGCCCCCGATCACATCAATCAGGAACATATTCTGATGGGCCAAGGTGAGAAAGGCACCCCCGATACCCATAAGAGCTCCGCCGGCAGCAAGGCAGAGCGTACGAGTTAAATTGACGTTTACACCGATTGTGTCAGCGGCGACGGGATTTTCGCCGACGGTCCTGATCTTTAGCCCTAGTTTCGTCTTGTAGAGCAGAATGGATAGTACCGGGATCAGTAGCCAGGCAAAATAGGTCAGCACATATTGGTTGAAAAGGCCTGGACCGATTAGAGGGGTCTTACAAAGAATCGGTATGGCGATCTGTTGGAAAGGCTCTACAGTGGGGGGTACGGTGGGGGAACCGAAACGGAGCCGGTAAACGAACATAGCCAGACCGGTTGCAAACAGCGTAATGCCCAGTCCTGATACATGCTGACTCAAACCCAAGTGCACGGACAAGAAAGCCATAAGGAGACCCAGGGCCATGCCCACCAAAGCGGCCGCAAGCACGCCAACCCAGAGAGAGCCTGAAGTAAATGAAACCAGAAAGCCGGTCATGGCGCCCATCAGCATGATACCCTCGATTCCCAGGTTCAACACGCCGGATCGCTCCGCAAGGATCTCACCAAGGGTAGCAAATATGATCGGCGTGGCCATTCTCATCATGGCACCAATCAATCCTGAGATAAATGCTGCTTCAAGAATCCCGCTCATGACTTTCGCACCACCCTCAGTCTGTATTCAGTGAAAAGCAGAAAAATGAGCATCACCATCAACGCCATTCCCTGAATGACCTCTGCGATATACGTGGGTACGCCCGTCATGCGGCTCATGGTCTGGGCTCCCACAATAACAACGCTGAAAAACAGGGAAGAGAAAAGTACCCCCACGGGATGAAGGTTCCCCAGCATGGCGATAACGATTCCTGAGTAACCGTAACCGGGTGAAATATCCATGATAAGCCGATACTGCAGAGCACAGAGCTCACCGACGCCGGCCAGACCTGCCAGCCCGCCCGATATCAGGGCTGTCCAGAGAATGACCAAGGTGGTGTTGATACCACCAAAGTGGGCTGCCCTGACGTTTACGCCAACCGCCTTTGCCTGATACCCCAAGACCGTCTTTCTGTTAATAAACCATATAACAAATACTGCAAAGAAAGCGATCAGAATGCCGAGATGGAAGCGTGAGCGGGCCATGAGAATGGGATACTTGGCCGCCTCGACGATCTCTGATGATCTAGGCCAACTCGAGCCCGGTTGCTGAAGAGGGCCGAAGAGGAGTGCTCCCATGATGTGGATCATGACATAGTTCAACAGGAGGGTGGTCACCACATCATCCACCTTCAGCTTCGTCTTGAGAACTGCCGGAATCGAGGCCCAGATCCCACCGGCAAGAAAGCCGGCAACAATGATGATCGGTAAAACCAGGGATCCGGGGACACCGCCAAGATGAACACCCAGCGCAGTGGCGGTTAGGGCGCCGGCAAGGAGTTGACCTTCTGCACCGATATTCCAAAACTTGGCTCTGAAGGCAAAGGCAACGGCCAGACCTGTCAATAAGAGTGGGCTCGCTTTTACGAAGGTTTCGAGTAGATTAAACCGTGTTCCCAAGGCCCCATAGAAAAGGTAGAAGTAGGATTTCCAGAGATGCCCGCCGGCAATGAGGATCGGGATGGCTGAGAGAATCAGAGTAATAATGATGGCTGCAATCGGGATAAGGACTCTCGCCCATCCCCGCAAAGGTTCGCGTTTGACGATCCTCAATCCGATCATTTTCTGACTCCGGTCATCCACAGGCCAATCTGCTCTCGGGATGCTTCTTCCACTGCGACTTCTCCCATGATTTCCCCTTCAAACAGCACGGCGATGCGATCACTCAAGGCGAATATCTCATCCAGGTCCTCGGAGAGCAGGAGGATGCCTGCCCCTCTTTCTCTTTCCTCCAGGAGTCTTTGATGAATGTATTCCATAGCCCCAACATCAAGGCCACGTGTAGGCTGAGAAGCGACCACAAGGGCAGGTTCCCCCGCGAGTTCTCTAGCAAGCATCACCTTTTGGAGGTTACCGCCGGACAGGCTCTTGGTCACCGCATCTCGGCCAGCCGACCTGATGCTGTATGACCCTATCAGATCATCACTGAAATCATGGATTCTTCCAAAATTCATTAGGCCCCAGCCCCGAAAGTCGGGGTCATTGTGCCTCTCCAGAATCAGATTTTCCTCGACCGAGAGATCCATCAAAAGGCCTGTTTCGATCCTATCCTCCGGGATTCTCCCCATCTGCAGTTTGATGGCCGAGGCCGGATTCCCAGATCGAAGAAACCTGCCGTTTACCTTAATGACACCACCCAGTGGTTCCCGTAAGCCAAAGAGAACCTCTGAAAGCTCTTTCTGGCCGTTCCCGGAAATTCCGGCGATCCCCAGAATTTCAAACTGCTTTACATGAAGGTTGAGGTTCTTTATGGCTGCCAGTTTCTTATCATTCAGGGCATTGAGACTTTCGATCTCAAGAACAGGCTGACCCACCTTGACTTTCTTCTTTTCAATTCTCTCTAGGAGATCCCTCCCCACCATGAGATTCGCGAGCTCTCTTGTGTTCGTCTCAGCGGTATTTCTTTCCGCAACGACTTCACCGCCTCTCAACACCACAATGCGGTCAGAAATCTCCATTACCTCGTTCAACTTATGGGATATGAAAACGACCGAACGGCCCTCTTTGACAAGAGAACTCAAGGTGTTGAACAGTTCCACTGTTTCAGCAGGTGCCAGCACGGCGGTGGGTTCGTCCATGATGAGAATGTCTACATCTCTGTACAGCGCCTTGAGAATCTCCACTTTCTGCTGTTCGCCCACCGAAAGGGTCCACACCTTCGCTTCAGGATCGACCTGAAGTCCGAATCTCTTTTGGAGCTGGAGTAACTTTTCCCGAGCTGATTTTAGATCAAGGAAAATGCCCTTTCCGGCGTCCGTACCGATGATGATATTTTCAAGCACGGATTGGGATGGCACTAACGTGAAATGCTGATGAATCATGCCTATACCGCGGGAAATCGCATCTCTTGGAGAGGAGAGATCGGCTTTTTCACCTCTTATGAAGATCTCTCCCTCATCGCATGTGTAATAACCAAACAGGATGTTCATCAAGGTCGTTTTACCTGCACCGTTTTCGCCCAGCATCGCGCAGATTTCTCCGGGATAGAGATTGAACGTGATATCCTTGTTGGCAGTAACCCCTAGAAACTGCTTGGTAACCCGCTTCATGCTTACGATGGGCGTTTCGGTAGCTGCCATGAATGCATCCTTTCAAGGAATCAACAATTCATCAGCAAAGCTTGACTTTACCATTCCGAATAATCGGAGGTGTTTTTGGAGAAGACAAAAGTAAAGGCCAAAAAAACCGGCGGGGGATAGCCCGCCGGTTTTTTCATTTTAGTCCGAAACAGGTGGCTGCTCATCAACAGGAACTCGGAAGGTGCCGTTAAGAATCTTCTGCTCAAGCCCCCTTACCTCCTTGATGACACTCGCAGGCAGCTTCTTTTCAAAGCCGTGGAAGGGCGCGAGACGGGATCCTCCTTTGGCCATCATGGACCATTCACCCAGGTCCATGGCAACCCATGCATCTTTCTTAACCATTTCTATGCAAAACTTGATGGTGGGATACATATCCCATACTGGACCCGTCATGACCACATCCGGAGCGAGTGCATTCTGATCGGACATGTTGCCGAAGGCCAGCACCCCCTTCTCCTTGCAGGCCTCAAAAACGCCAAAACGTTCCGCATAGATCACGTCCGCACCAGCTTCAATCTGGGCTATCGCAGCTTCTTTAGCCTTGGGCGGATCAAACCACCCTCCGATATAGGAAATCTTGACCTTAACCTTAGGATTGACCTTGAGAGCACCCGCCTTGAAGGCATTCACCAGTCTGTTCACCTCGCCGATGGGTATGGCTGCAACCACGCCGAGCACATTGGATTTTGTAAGCCTGCCAGCAATGACGCCGCAAAGGTACGCCGGTTCATGGATCCAGTTGTCAAAGACAGAGAAATTCGGAGCAACCGGACCGAACTCTGATCCAAACGCAAAGGCGATCTCAGGATAGTCCTTGGCCACCCTTCTGGAAGGTTCTTCGCCCGCGAGAAAAGCATCCCCTACGATCAGGTCAAATCCCCTTTCAGCATACTCCCTCAAAACCTTTTCAAAATCAGCGGCAGCAATCTTTTCCGTGAACTCATACTCTATATTGCCCATCTCTTTTTGGGCCCTTAGGCAGGCCTGATGGATCACGCCATCCCATGGTTCTTCAATCGCCGTCTGAAAGATGGCGGCAATTTTGAAAGGCTTTGCTTGACTTCCCGCAAAGGGAAATGAAACGGAGAAAAGAACAACCATCAGGGCCAATAGTACTTTTTTCATGAAAAACCTCCTTCCCCAGGAAAATGATTTTTTGGAATATGTTTTCCTCGATATGCTTCACGACGAAAAAATGAATCGCCGCCAATGAGTGCACTCCGCATAAAGATAAGGCCCTAATCACCTCGTTAAATCTGAGATTTCACCTATTACTTTGAACTCTTCCTTTTGTCTGTCACCTCCTTTCCCTCTTTGATTACGTGGAGGGGCGCCTCATGATAGGCCAGGGCCTCCCGGACACTCTCGGCATTCAACACGACCAGGTTCGCTTTGTTCCCCTCCTTCATTTCAAAAGCCCTGATCGCCATAGCTCTGGCTGCTCTGGTGGTAATGAGCTCGTAGAGAATTTCCATCTCCTCCAGGGTGGTCATCCACATAAGATGAGAGGCGAGAAAGGCCACTTCCAGCATATTATTCCTTCCATAAGGATAATAGGCATCCGCAATATCATCTTGCCCCAGTGCAATGGCAACCCCCTCATCGTAGAGATCTCTCACACGGGCATGGAGCGGGCCTGTCTGGGGATCACTGACCAAGCCTATTTCTGCCCGTTTGAGGAGAGCCACAATCTTTCGAAAGTACGGTTCGGGGTAGAGGGCCATGGCCCTTGCGTGATGAACCATGACCCTTCCTTCCCAGCCCTCTTTGAGTGTCTTGACGGCAAGCATCTCCAAGGTGCGGAGACCCGGATCTCCCGCATCGTCGATGAGCATGGAGACGTCTTTGTCATATCTTTTGGCCAGGTCGAACATTAGATCGATGTGTTTCCGGGAATCCTCTTCTGTGTATTCAATCCAGGGAATGCCGCCGACCACGTCGGCCCCCAGTTCCAGGGCATGCTGCACATATTCCACTGCCCCCGGGTCCCTCACCACACCCTCCTGTGGAAAGGCGACGACCTGAATCTCTACGGCATCCTTGAATTCCTCCCTCGCCCCGAGCAAGGCCTTTACGCCTTCAAGCTTGGCCTTTGTATCCGTATCCGCGAAAGCCCGAATGTGGGTATTTCCGTATCTGATGGCCAGCTCGACCGCCTTTCTCACGTTCTCGGTAATCCAGCTTTGATCATACTGCTCCTTCACCTTTGAGGCCAGTTCAATGGCGGTCATAGCTTTTCCCATTGACCCGCTTTGATAGGAGGTCAACGCCTTTTCCCCAACCATCTTGAGGGTGTACACTTTGCATAGATGCAAATGACCGTTCACAAAGGACTCGGTCACCAGTCTTCCAGCAGCATCGATGATCCTGGCTGCCGTTTCTCCCAGTCCCTTCCCGATGTTGACTATCCGGCCGCCTTTAACTCCGATGTCTAGGCGTTCCTCCTCTGAAAACCGGGTTCTGGCGTTTTTGATCAACAGATCAAGATCCATCCCACACTCCACACAAATAGGGCCCCAACAAATTTACCCGTTAATATCACCTGCCCTGCCTTTTGTCAAAGCGGAAACCTGTGTTCGAAGGGACTGATCTCGCTCCAAAATTCTCATATCTTCAACACCATTCTTGTCCAAGAACGATTTGCCGGTTTCATCAGCTCATGCCGGTTTTCACTTCTTTCTGGCCTCATCGTGGAGCCAGGCATTGAGCCCACCGGCCACATCACCAAACTTGGTGAGCTTTGCTTTTTCCTTCCTTGCCATCAACCTTTCATAGCGTTCATCCTCCACCATGGCCACAATCCTGCAAATGCTGGATTCTCCGTCCACAAAACGCCAAGGGAAACAGCCGATGGTGACCCGCTGATTGAGAACAAGATCCATGTCTCCGCCCAAACACTCCGCATGGATAATCCCGTGATCAAACATCTCAATGTGCATGAGCTGGTATTTATCATCTGAGAAGAATTCTTCCAGACTCTTTCCGAACTTTTTCTGGAAGAAGGCTTCAGCTTCCTTGGCTTGCCGGGGCATCCAGTTCCGTATGATGGTATTCATGGGGTGGTCGGCACTGCCGCAGTCCACCCCAATCCATCGCAACTTCTTTTTCTTGGCCCACTCTGCAAACTCCCGGTCAGGGCCTGGATGTTTGACCATATAGCGTATTTCATCAGCCGTTGGTTGATCCCAACCGTAATGGTGGTATCCGGTGTGGATGACAAGAATATCACCCTCCTTGACGTCCACTCTCTCTTCGACCTCTTTGGAGGTATATAGGTCGTAATCCACGGTGCAGTCAGAGAGATCGACCACCACGCCATCGTGGATTAGAAAGTCCAAGTCTAAGGAAGCGATGTCCTTGCCAGGGGTGTAGAAATGAATCTCGCCGTCCAGATGGGTTCCCACGTGGTTGGAGTGCGTCAGGAGCATACCGTTAGCACCGTTGGGAGCGAGTCTTTTGAAGTACTTCACTTGCAAGGGCTCATAGGTCGGCCAAGGGGGTGTCGCGATTCCCAGAGGCACTGTAAGATCGATGAATTTCATATACGCCTCCTTTATTCATATGATTTATCAAATTCTTGTAGCAAAACCTCAAATCTCAAATGCGAAACGACCAAATTAGCGAATTGAGGAATGGGGGAATTGAGGAATTGCAATTTGAGGACGTGCGGCTTGAGATACTCACGTAATCCCCTTAATCCCTAAATTCCTGAATTCCTCTGATTTGGATTTTCGAAATCTGACCTGCTCGAAAGCTTTGCTTCCGGTACAGTCTATTCTCCATATTTTTCCACAAAGGCTTCCAGGGCATCATGAAAGCAAGTCTCAGGCGGCC
>JASFTV010000164.1:0-7402 GCA_050050615.1 Desulfobacteraceae bacterium | reverse complement strand
ATGTCCCTGCACCGGGCTGAGAACACTGTCCCGATTTTCCTGATCGAAACCCAGCTTATTGAGGCAATGAGCGTTGTTGCAACAGCAGCCGGCTTCAAGATCCTCCCTCCGGACGAGGCCCTGGCCGCGGCCAGATCGCGAGCCCCTTTACATGCTGCATCTGTATTGGGATTTCCGATCGATCTTCCGGATGCCGAAAAGACTTCTGATCATCTACTAGATTCGCTCCCTATCGATGCGATCGTGAGTATCGAAAAGGGCGGCATGAACGAAAAAGGGACCATTCACACAAGCAGAGGCGACGATACCACGACCCACATGGCTAAGCTCGACATTTTGCTTCGCAAGGCCTCCGAAACAGGTCTGCTCACAATTGGGATTGGCGATGGGGGGAACGAGATCGGCATGGGCGTCATTGCTGATGAGCTTCGTACATGGCTCCCCTACGGGAAAAAATGCCGATGTGGCTGTGGGGCCGGAATTGTGCCTGTAACCAAAACGGACCTGTTAGTCCCAGCCGCGGTCTCAAACTGGGGTGCTTACGGCGTGGCAGCCATGATCGCGCTGCTTGCAGGGCAACAGGAAGTTTTTCATTCGCCGGAAATGGAAGGACGCATTTTAGAATCATGCGTTCAGGCGGGGTTTATCGATGGGGGCAGCGGTTACGTCAACGGCGGGGCCGACGCTCTTGATATAAGCATCCATAAAAGTCTGGTCAATCTCTTGGGTGAATTTGTTCAAAAAGGACTAGCCCTTCGAAAAGCAATAAAATAAAGGCTTCAGATGGGATTTTTCTTCGCACTTGGCCAACTGATCATTAACGGTTTACTCCTGGGAGGCGTCTATGCCGTAATGGCCTCCGGCCTCTCTCTCATCTTCGGTGTTGTTAGAGTTCTTCAGATTTCTCACAGTGTCCTCATAATCCTGGGATGCTATTTTAGCTACAGCGTTTCCACATCTCTTTCACTAGATCCTATCCTCTCGTTATTGATCACCATACCGGCCATGTTTTTCATCGGAATCGCCGTATATCGCTTTATCGTCGCACCTCTGGAGAATGCCCCTCCCGTAGCGGTCTTACTTGCCTTCTTTGGGCTCATCTTAGCATTGGAAAACACGATTGGCCTCATCTGGACCACGAACTACAATGCTATACACTCAGCTTATCAGGGCAAAAGCTTTCTATTTCTTGGTTTCACCTTTTCACTTCCTAGGGCTATTGCTTTCAGCGTAGCCTGCCTCGTGATCTTCACTCTTCTAGTCTTTCTTAGAAGCACGGAAACCGGCCGTGCGATCCGGGCTGTCAGTCAGGACCGAGACACCGCCCAAGTCCTTGGCGTTGACGTGGATAAGATATTCGTCATTGTTTTTGGTGTGTCTGCTTCATTGGCAGCGGTGGGCGGTTCATTGATGGGCATCATCTACTCCTTCTATCCTGCACTTCATTGGCGATGGTTGGGCGTGGTCTTCAGTGTTGTCGTCTTGGGAGGATTGGGCCAAGTAGGTGGAGCGATCATTGCCGCATTGATCATTGGTCTGGCCGAGTCCCTCGCCTCTTATTTCATTGGGGCTGCCTGGGGACCATTTATCGCTTTTGCTATTCTGATCATCACGTTAGTGCAGAGGCCTCAGGGGCTTCTAGGGATCAAAGGGAAGCGCATTTGAAAGATCGGCATCAAATCTGGAAAAAGACTCGTTCCTGGCTAACTGCTCTGGTCCTTGTTCTACTTATTCTTTTCCCTGTTTTTATTCGGGACCGGCACCTGCTCCATGTCCTCATCGTTATCTTCCTTTACACAACCCTTGTCCAGTCCTGGAACCTCCCGGGCGGCTTCGCCGGGTATACATCTTTCGGGCATGTCCTCTTCTTGGGGATCGGCAGCTACACCACCGCAATGCTTGTGGTCTTTCTATCCGTTCCTGCAGTTGTGACTTACTTGATCGCCGGCGTCTTGAGCGGTCTGGTCGCTCTCATCTTTGGTTACGTTTCGCTAAGGCTCAAAGGGCCTTACTTTGCCATCGCCACCTTGGCGCTTGCCACCATCGGTCGGTATGTTTTTCTAAATGTGGAAATCTTTGGAGGCGCCGAAGGGATACTCATGCCTATGAGTTCCTTGAGCCCGGAGATCGAAAAGATCCCCTATTACTACGGCGCCCTCGTGGTCGCCTCCTTAACAACACTGACTGTCTACTTCATAACCAAGACGCGGCTGGGGCTAGGTCTCATGGCAATAAGAGAGAACGAAGAGAAGGCTGAAGGCTCCGGTATCGACACCACCAAACACAAGGTTGTCGCCTTTATCGTCTCTGCCTTCTTCCCCGGGGTTATCGGGGGGTTCTATGCCTCTTACCTTCAGTACGTCAACCCTGACTCCAGCTTTAACATTCTTTATAGCGCAAACATACTCCTAATGGCCATTTTGGGCGGGATTGGCACCATTGCGGGTCCGATTCTAGGCGCCTCTATGGTGGTCGTTCTTTCGGAAATTTTTAGCCTGGTCATTGGTCATCAGGGTCGCCTGATTATCTTTGGATTGATCCTGACCTTTATGGCCATATACCTGCCCGGTGGTCTCCTCTCTGTTAAGCAAAAATTTGGCTACGATAGGAAGCGGGTTAGTGTTTTTGACCAAAAAGGGGGAGATGAATAATTCCGTTCATCAGTTCTCGGCATACAATAAGGTAGGTCTATGAGTTTTGAGTTCAGGGAGCTCCTTAAGGACTTTGGCGGCATCCGAGCCCTGGATGGGGTTAGTTTCGAGACCCCACATGGCGCAATAACGGGTCTGATCGGTCCAAACGGATCCGGTAAGACGACCCTCTTCAATGTCTTAACTGGCTTTCTTCCTCTGGACAGAGGCCAGATTTTCTACAAGGGCCGACGCATTGACGGACTAAAGCCTCACCAGGTGGTTGAGTTAGGCATCATTCGTACTTTCCAGATAACCCGCGTGTTTCCAAGACTGACCTTACTGGAAAACCTTTTGGTTCCAACGCGGACCAATATCATGGGCCATCTTTTGAAAACCCCAAAGACAGCTCAAAGGTCGGACAAGGCAAAGCGACTTTTAGGAACCATCGGGCTGGAGTCATATATGCACGAGCCAGCGGCCTCCCTGAGCTACGGCCAGAGCAAGCTTTTGGAACTGATCCTCTCTTTTATGATCGAGGCGGACATCGTTCTCCTGGACGAGCCCTCGGCCGGAATCAACCCCACGCTTCAGGCTAGAATTAACGACTGGATCAGGAGAGAAAACGAAGCGGGGAAGGAGTTTCTCATCATAGAGCACAATATGGAAGTGGTCATGAACCTCTGCCACCATATAGTCGTCTTGCATAACGGGTGTAAGCTGGCTCAGGGAGAGCCGGCCGCAATCCAGCGAAACCAGGAGGTTCTGGATGCCTACCTCGGAGACTGAATTCCTAGGCCTTTTGGATGTCGAGGCCTCTTATACTAAGGGAGTAAAGATCCTGCGTTCCATTTCTTTGGAAGTCACGCGAAAACAGATTGTTTGCCTTATTGGGCCTAATGGCGCGGGCAAGTCCACCATTCTTAAAGCCATCATGGGGTTGGCCGGAGTGGAATCCGGGTCCATCACCCTGAACGGTGAGGAGATCACAGGTGGCAAGCCTCACGAGATCATGCGTCGCGGCATAGCCTATGTTCCTCAGGGCCGGACAGTTTTTCCGGAAATGACCGTCTGGGAGAACCTGAGGATGGGCGGCTTTATCATAAAAGATAAGCGGCTTGTTGAGGACAGAATCAAAGAGGTTTTCGGTATGTTTCCCGTTTTGTACGACTATAAAGACTTAAAGGCGTACGCCTTGAGCGGGGGCGAACAGCAGATGCTTGAAATGGGGCGAGTACTAATTCTGGACCCAAAATTCATGCTCATCGATGAGCCCTCCATTGGCCTGGCACCCAAGATCAAACGATTGGTTTTTGAAAAGATACTTTCACTTAATCGTGAGAAAGGGATCGGCATACTCATGGTCGAACAAAATGCGGTCCAGGGTCTGGAGGCTTCGGACTTAGGTTATGTATTAGATATGGGCAGGATCCGCTTTAGCGGTTCAGGAGTGGAGCTGTTACAGGATGAGCGTATTCATAAGCTTTATTTAGGGGGTGGCGGAAAGGGTAACCCGAAGCACGGATCGAGGTCCGGTGCTTGAGGCACGCGGAGCCTTGGTGGCCAGCCTGAGGGTAAACCGCCGGTTTATAAACCTTTGAAGGTCTTAGAAAGGAGGAAGAGATGGCAAAGAAAACCCTAAAAGCGCTAGCGTCTGTAGTCTTTGTCTGTTTGTTCACACTGGTTCTCCTGGTTACAATGCCCCATGCGGCGCAGCCAATCAAAATCGGCTGCACTATCTCTCAGTCAGGTAGGTACGCGGATTCTGGATCGTACTACAAAGAGGCCTATCTGATGTGGCAGGATGACATCAACGCTTCAGGAGGCCTCTTGGGACGACCTGTGACGTTGATCATCCATGACGATGAGTCCTCAGCAGATAAAGCAGTCGGTCTTTACGAGCGGCTCATCTCAGGGGTCAAGGTTGATCTCATACTCGGGCCTTATACAAGCACCATCGTATATCCTGTCGCCCGCATCGCTGAGAAATACAACATGGTCATGCTCCAGGGAGGTGGTACTGCTGGCAAAATCTTCAAAGCAGGATTCAAGTACATGTTCCTGACATTACCAGGATTTTCAGAGCAGCACAGTATCGGATTTTTCAATTACCTCAAAACTCTGTCCAAAAATAAATGGCCCACTAAGGCCGCAGTCATTTACGGGGACAAATCAGCCTCCATCGCGAACGCGGCCGGACATAAAGCCCGCTGTAAGGAAAACGGTATAGAGGTGGTCCTTGACGAGAAATATCCGGCCGATGCAACCGATCTCACGCCGGTCCTTACCAAAGCTAAGAACATGAGCGCCGACTTACTTATGGCTGGCACCTATTTCCCGGATGCCGTACTCATAGCCCGAACCATTTCCGAACTCAGATATAAACCAAAATATGTCCTTCTGACCGCCGGGGTCTCAGACTACAAATTCGGAAAACAGTTGGGCGCAGTGGCCAATAACATCATGGGGACGGCCTGGTGGCATGACTCGGTGATCTTCTCAAGAGATTGGACAAAACGCTATAAGGAACGTTTCGGTCGTATGCCAGACTATCATGCATCCGGAGCTTATGCCGCAGCACAGATTCTCGAACAGGCTGTGAAAGCCGTTGGCGGCCTAGATAATATGAAGCTGCGCGATTACATCAGGAGCCATTCCTTTGACACGGTTATCGCCCAAGGTTTGAGCTTCGACGATCGGGGAGCGCCCAGCTACTCCATGGTTACGCTCCAGTGGCAGGATGGTGAACTCAAAGTGGTATGGCCGCCAAAAGCCCAGACGGGAGAACCCAGGGCATACGCGCCATAGCCGATTCATTCAGAGGCCAGGATCAATCGCTGCCCAGGAGTCAGCTGATCCTGGCCTTAAATCTGAGTGTCAGTCTCCGTCAAATAAATGGCATGATCAGGGATAAGGGAGAAAGAAATGCGAAAAGCGACTCCATTGCGAATCATCTGCCCAAACGGCCACTTAGGTTTTGCGCCGACTAAGGAGGAGAGCTTCTGGTTGGGCGTTGTGACCAGGCCGGATTTCTACTGCTGCGATTCGGGTAGTAACGATATTGGTCCCGGTCCATTGGGTGCGGATACGTCTGCCAGCCCCTACGAGTGGCAGAAGCATGATTTGGAGCTGATGCTGATAGCCTCAAGGAAACAGGGCGTGCCGATGATCATCGGCTCAGCGGGAGATACCGGGACAAGGTCCCGGGTGGATCTCTATGTTCAGATTATTAAGGATCTGGCCCAAAAACACGGTCTTACAAAATTCAAGCTGGCTTACTTCTATTCTGACGTCGATAAGGAATACTTGAGAACCAAGCTTAAAGCTGACCATGAAGTGGAGGGACTCGATGGACGGCCGAGACTGTCTGAAGCGGACCTAGAGAAGACCGACCATATTGTAGCCATGGCTGGTATTCACCCCTATATCGAGGCCCTAAACGTTGGGGCGGACGTGATTATTGGCGGACGTTCCAGCGATTCGGTCATCTTTGCCGCACCGGCTATTAGGGCCGGGTTCACCGAAGGATTATCCTATTACCTTGGCAAGGTCCTGGAATGTGCTTCATTTTGCGCTGAGCCCTACGCGGCCAAGGAATCGGTCATTGGAACCATCACCCACGAAGATGTTAAGGTGACAGCCATGGCCCCCTTCCAGCGTTGTACTGTTGCTTCAGTGGCAGGTCATGCTATGTATGAAAGGGCCAACCCTTTCTATGAGTATGTTGCGGGTGGCATGCTAGATATGACCGAGTGTGTATACGAACAGTACGATGAAAAAACGACTAGAATCACCGGCCCCAAGTTCGTACCCGTTACTGGAAAGATTAAAGTCAAGCTAGAGGGCTCTGGGAAAATTGGCGAGAGGTTTATCGGTATTGCCGGGGTCCGTGATCCTTACACCATTGCAAACATCGACCAGGTCATTGCCTGGGCCCGGGCCCAGGTAGAGGAGAAATTCGGAACCCTGGGATACCAGCTCTTTTACAAGATTTACGGAAAAAATGGGACCATGGGCGATCTCGAGCCGATCACGAAGATCCATTCTCACGAGTTGTGCATCATTGTCGAAGGCGTTGCCCAGAGCAAGGATATGGCCGAGGAAATTACCACGATCGGGACCAGACAGATCTTCTACGCCCGACTGCCTGAAGTCAAAGGGACTGCCGGCACGGCAGCTTTTGTGGTAGACGAGGTGCTCCCGGCCTCACCGGGTTACCGTTGGACAATCAACCATCTGGTTTCAGTGGACGATCCAATGGAGCTCTTTGACCTTCATCTCATTGAGATTGGTTAGGGAGGAGAAATTCTACATGAGGGTAAGGAAACTTATTGAATTGGCGAAGACAATTCGCTCAAAAAATGCTGGTCCGGATAAAATCACATTTGATATCATTTTCAAAGACAAGACCAATTACGAAATCGTTAAACGTAGCCAAGTAATCACAAAGCAATCCATTGCCAGGCTTTACAATATCCCTCAGGAAAGGATTTCTGACTTCGTTGAATTTGATGCAGCCAATGCCATTAAATTTACCATCTATCGAACCATATCCAGTGGGAGCCCTGGCGAAACGGATATTTTTGGCTGTCAACAGTATCCCCCGCTCCTCGATGTTGAGGTGCCAGTAGAATAATTTCTAAAGAAACCCACGGCCTCTGGCATGGATGCGTGTCACGACCCAGGTTGACAATGGTTTTGTATTGTTGGCCATTGTTCTTAGGAGGTCGTGGGTTCGATCCCCATTAGCGCCACCAGCAAAAGAGAAAGCT
>JASFTV010000163.1:0-7418 GCA_050050615.1 Desulfobacteraceae bacterium | reverse complement strand
AGCAAAGGCGGGCGGCGCACCTTTGCAGCCAATTCCACGGAGCTACTTCCATGGCGATTCCTGGGAGGCTCTCCGCCCTGCCTGTCCCGCCCCTGCGGGGCCTCACCCGTGGCCTTACGCTGGTCACCGGGCAGCGACTTTTCGTTTTTGAAAAGAGACCCCCATGGCTCGCGACTCGGCGCTCATGGCAACCTGAATTTTGGGCACCGTGGGGGCATCTCATAAATACAGGCACTTAGCTCGTTTAGAAGCGTGTTTTCGATTTATTTTGGACAGCAGTGAATCGTTATACGGTTTTATCTAACGCGATGTGATCGCTCCAATGGCGAAAGGCTAAAATCTGAATCTGACGCAGAGATTGGGTAAAAGTGGGCTTTTTTCAAAGGTCTCGTCAACTTGCTCCCCTAACCCCCCATATATGTCTTGGCAATGCTCTTGATGTAGCCTTCTATCCCTAAGATGATCCCATCCGCAATGCTATCCAGGTATTTCTGGCTGAGGAGTCGTCTTCTTTCCCTCCGGTTCGTTATGAAGCCCATTTCCACCAGCACAGCGGGCATTTCGGCGCCTATCAGAACATAGAAGGGTGCTTGCTTCACTCCCAGGTCCTTCACCTTTTGATATCTTTTTTTGACATGCCCGAGCATGCCTTTCTGCACCTCATGGGCCAATCTGCTCGATTCACTGATCTTCGTGTTTAACATGAGGTCGTTGAGGATCGCCTGAAGATCACTGAGATTCTTCTCCGAGGTGGCGTTCTCCCTGGCCGCAACCATCACAGCCCTTTCATCGGTGGCAATGTTCAGGAAATAGGTCTCCACCCCGGAGACATTGGCCTGTTTATGGGCATTGATGTGAAGAGAAATAAACAGGTCCGCCTTTTTCATGTTTGCAAAGGCCGTCCTCCTTTCAAGAGGCAAGAAGATATCTTTGGTCCTTGTCAGAAAGGCCTCACATTGGAGTCTTGCCTCAACCTTTTTCGCCAGGGTTTTGGCCAGTTTCAGAACAATGTGCTTCTCTTTGACGCCCCCGCCATGAAAACAGCCTGGATCTTTGCCACCATGTCCCGGATCGATCACAATCCTTTTGACGTTGAGCCCCAGTTGCCTGGCGAGGGAAATCGACCGATCCGGTTTCTTTGCCTTTCTGATTCCCTTTCTGACCTGTCTCGTTTCCGACTTCGATACCTTTACCCCCTCGCTTCTTTTCCTTTCAGTGCCACGCACGTCCACCACGATACGAAAGGGGTCATGGAGATGAAATATCTTATACCCCCCGATGCTGTTAATATCTAAGACGACCCGAACCGAATTCGATGTGTATTGCCCTGCCCTGGCTCTCTGGAGCAGGCCGTCCCTGATGGGAATGGAGCTTTCAATATCCGCACTGACATAAGTATCTCTCAGATCCATATAAAGCCTTCTCGGCTTCTTGAGGTTCGGATCCTCTTTGAGCAGGTGGGATTCGTATTTGACGGGTCTCTCTAAATCAACGACAACCCTGGTGTAGGTGGGCGTTGACCAGTGGCGGATGTTCTCAACCTTGGCAAGACCTGTGGCTTTTGAGAGCGCTTCTTTCACCCGGCCCTCGGTGTCCCGCTTGCTGAGGATGGCACCCAGCTTGTCCAGCTTTGATCGAGCCTTGGGGCGCATGTCCCCGGAAGGGAATTTTATGTCCACCTTCAGGAACTCTACATACGCCTGGGTGAGATCTTTCTTTTCGGCATAATAGATTTCCCCGATCTTATACTGCGCGTCATCAGCCAGACGATGGGTATTGTGGTCCTCCACGACCCGCCTGAAAAGCTCAATGGCATCGCCCAGATCCGCCTCCCTGCCCGAATATCTGTAGAGCTTGGTATACATTCGTGCGGCCTTGTATAAGGCCCATATCGCTTGGTCACTTTTGGGATAGCGGGCGGCCAGGTCACGGTACCTATCGATGCACTTCAGCCAGTGATGGCGGTACTTTATCTTTTTTTTGGACTTGTACAAGGCGTTTCGGCACTGATCTGCCTTTCTCAGTTGCTCTCGGGGGCCGGTGGATCTCTTGCCCAGAGCGTTTGATGCACCCGCTAGAAGTAAGGCGACCGATATTAGACAGATGAAGACTCTATTGGGAACGACGCTTTTTCTCATAGGTTCTGTTTATCCAAAGATTCCTTAATTGCGCTAAGTTTGATCAAAGCTTCTAAAGGGGTCATAGATGAAATGTCAAGATTCTGAATCCATCGTCTCAGGCGCTGATCCTGCACACCGAAAAGGTTCAGCTGCGTCGCTTCCCGCTCATCTTTGCTTTTCTCCGAACGGGCCATCCGGGGTCTTCCCGCTTCATCCAGTTCCCCGCCCTCAAGGTTGTCCAGAATTTCCCTGGCCCTAGCAATGACTATTTGAGGTAATCCGGCGATGCGAGCCACCTGTATCCCGTAGCTCCTGCTCGTTCCGCCTGGAACCAGCTTTCTCAAAAAGACGATCTGCTCATTCCACTCTTTCACGGCAATATTGAAGTTCTTGACCCTCTTCTTGGTGGTCACCATTTCTGTCAGCTCGTGATAGTGGGTCGCAAAAAGGGTCCTGACCCCCTTGTTGTCTCTATCGTGAAGAGCCTCTGCCACGGCCCAGGCTATGCTGAGCCCGTCATATGTGCTGGTACCGCGTCCGACTTCGTCCAGGATGACCAGGCTTCTTGGAGTTGCATGTCTCAGGATATTCGCTGTCTCATTCATCTCCACCATGAACGTGCTCTGACCTCTTGTCAGATCCTCTGAAGCGCCAATACGGGTGAAGATTCGGTCCACGACCCCAATGGTTGCCCTTCTCGCAGGCACAAAGCTCCCCATCTGGGCCATGAGAACACTCAGGGCTGTCTGCCTGAGAACGGTCGATTTTCCCGCCATGTTAGGACCGGTGATGATCAGGAATTGCTGCTCCGTGTCATCCAAGTGGATATCGTTGGGCACGAAGTCTTCCTCTTTGACCGTCTGCTCAATCACGGGATGGCGTCCATCTTCAATATCGATAATCACGCCATTATTGACTTCAGGACACGTATAACCATTCAACTCCGCCGCCTCGGCCAGGCTGGTAAGGGCATCGACCTCTCCTATCAGTCTTCCGGTATCCTTTATGCGTCGATTTTCAAGAGCTACCTTCTCCCGCACCCCTTCAAAGATCTCATACTCCAATGCCACGCGCTTTTCCTCGGCACCCAGCACCATCTCCTCATACTCTTTTAACTGCTCGGTAATGTACCGTTCCCCGTTGGCCAGGGTTTGCTTCCGGATATAGTCAGAGGGCACGAGGTGTAAGTTGGGCTTTGAGACTTCAATATAGTATCCGAAGACCCTGTTGAACCCGATCTTAAGACGGGCGATACCCGTTCTCTTTTGCTCGGTGGCAGCCAGTTCCGCAATCCACCCTTTACCATCCCGGCTGGCCACGATCAAGCGATCCAGTTCTTGATGATAACCCTCTCTGATGAGACCGCCCTCCTTCATAGAGACCGGTGGGTCCTCACAGATGGCCCGTTCAATCAAGTCACCTATGTCCTGAAGCGTGTCCAGCTTCACACTGATCTCGGCAAGGCGTTCGCTCGTAGAATCGGCGAGTCTTCTCTTCACTTCCGGCAGCCTCCCGATCGATGCCTTGAGGGCGACGAGATCTCTTGCATTCGCCCTTCCAAGAGACACCCGGCCGTTCAGCCTTTCGAGGTCATAGATCCCTTGAAGCTGCTCTCTGATCTCCTCTCTGAATATCCGGTCATCCCGGAAGCTCGCCACAGCAGCCAGGCGTCGCCGGATTTGATGGACGTCCGAAAGCGGATACCCGATCCGTCGTTTCAATTGCCTGCTGCCCATAGGCGTGACCGCCCTATCCAAGATGTGAAACAGTGAGCCCTTGGCAGACTGGCGTTTTATGGTCTTGAAAAGCTCGAGATTTTGAACCGTAGACTCATCCAGAAACATATAATCACCCAGCCGGTAACTAACGATCTCCTTGATATGATCCGGATTCACCTTTTGGGTCTCTCGGAGGTACTGAACAACCGCTCCAGCCGATACGATTCCCTTCTCCATCTCCTCGCACCCAAATCCAGCAAGAGACCTCACGCCCAGTTGTTCCTTTAACAGGCCCTCTGCCCCGCCTTCATCGAATGCTTCCTTGCTGAGTCTTTCCAACCGATAGGAGGAAAGACCCCGCCGTGTGGACAGATCATCGTTTTCAAGGAGCAATAGCTCTGCAGGTTTTATCCTTCCCAATTCATCGAGCACTTCATCCCAGGCATCGATCTCTGTGACACGGAATTCACCTGTTGAAAGATCTAGATGGGCCAGGCCATAGGGTCCATCCTTTCCGGAGATAGCAGCCATGTAGAGATTGGTCTTATTATCCCCTTCCCCATCTTCCAAATCGGATCCGGGTGTCACAACTCTGACCACTTCTCTCTTGACGATGCCTTTGCTCGCCTTTGGGTCTTCGACCTGCTCGCAAATAGCGACCTTCCAGCCGCTCTCGATGAGCTTTGACACATAGGATTTCGATGAATGGTGGGGAATGCCGCACATGGCCACCTTCTGACCGTTAAACGCTCCGCGAGAAGTCAAGGTAATCCCGAGAATCCTGGAGGCAATCTCCGCATCTTCAAAAAACATTTCGTAGAAGTCGCCCATGCGATAGAAAAGAATCGCATCCGGATACTCTACTTTGATGCCCATGTACTGTTTCAGCATGGGGGTCATGCTGTTCATATCTCTTCCTCTGAACTTTCTTGAGATAGTTCAGTGACAGGCTCTTGAAGTTGTTGAACGGGAGAGGTTGAATCCAGCGCCATGGACTCCATTAAGCTTACGGTATCCCATCTCTTGCACTGAGGGCATTGCCAGTGAAGTTCAGGAGGCCTGAAACCGCAGTTAGAACACTGAAATTTCAAATAGGGGACATTAAGGTGAGGAATGAGATCCTTATAGGCCGCCAAAGCCTCTTCCTGCATTCCCTGAGCGAGAAGGATCTCTCCCTTGAATTTCCTCGCTTCCCAGAACGATGGATCAAGCGCCAGGGCGCTATCCAGCTCTCGCAGTGCCCCATGGTAATCCTGCTCATTGTAGAGGTAACGCGCCAGGGCCATGTGGGTAAAGGCATCTGAATTGGACTGGGCACATTCCTTCAAAAAATCTTCTACAGGCTTGAGATTCTTCATGTTTGCGTAAGCGCCCTCCAGCCGCCGATAGGCAAGAAAGGTAAACTGGGGAGCGACCTTCACCACCTTTTTCCAAGTGGCAATCGCCTTCCTGTATTCCTGTTTGCCAAAGTAAAGATCCCCGAGATGAAGATAGGCATCAACACACTTCTCGTGGATAGAGATCGCCTTTTGAAAACATGATTTGGCCTTGGACAGTTCCCCTTTCTCCTGATGGAGTTTCCCCATCTCTGTCTGGTAATGGGCGAGGATATGCTTATGGTGACCCTTGTCAAGGCGGGCTATCTTTTGACGAATGGCAAAGGCATTTCCCCAATCTTTCATTTCCTCATAGATCTTTTCAACCGCATCCAGGGTTTCCAGATTGGAAGGCTGTTTTTGGAGTACCTTGTTTAACGCCTCAAGAGCGCGGTTCAAAAAGCCGCCCTTTCGATAGTCCAACGCGAGGTCAAATAGGGCCCTTATCTTGATCTGCTCATCAATGTTAGGTCTCAGGATAATACTCTGCCGGATGCGGATCGCTCTATCAATATCTCCTTTCGACCGGTAAAGATTGCCAAGGGCCACATAGGTTTCTATGGTATCGGAGTTGACCTGGACGGATTTGGTGAATTCTTCGATGGCGTGATCATGGTCATTGGAGAGGATATACTGGATGCCTTTGAAAAAAGCCTTATCGCTTTCTCTGGCAAGTGATTTGATCTTCTTCTCTCTGCGGGTCCTAATAGCGCGACCGACAATCAAACCAAGACTAAAGGCGATGGCAATGCTGAAACAAAGCTTCTGGTTGGTTGGCTCTAAAAACCATTGCCAGATCTGTTGGGACATAGAGTCACTCCCTTCTCACTCGCCTCAGGCACTCTCTGTCTCGTCAGAGCTGACATCATCGTGGGTAATGGGGAGGTTTCTGAGAGAGTTCAATTCCTGGTCCTTCACCTGCAACTCCCTCGTCAGCGTTTTGATCTTTTTCTTGAGACGGAAACGCTCAGCCATGCCGTAGATACCGGTCGACAGAACCCCGAGGAGAAAAGCAATAATGGCCACCTGATAAACAGATACCCCAGTGGCCCTTTTTTCTTCAAAGAAAACAGGATCTATCCTGAAATGAACCGATGTGGACATCGCTTCATTGTTTTGAACGGCCAAAATGACCACCACCAACCCTATGAGAATAAAGACAATAACCTTGAGATGTGTCATTTTGCTCCTCCACGGGTTTCATTCGTTTTCTTGAACAGCGGGAGTAATTTCTTGTAAGTTTGTTTAATGTGCTCGGGTATCACCCTTACATCCCCGAGAACGGTCATGAAATTGGTGTCTCCTCCCCATCGAGGCACAACATGAAAGTGCATATGTTCCTCCATTCCGGCGCCCGCAACGCGCCCGAGGTTCAACCCCACGTTAAAACCTTCCGGTCTCATAACCTCTTTCAAGACATCGATAGATATGCGAACCATGCGCACAAGGTCCAGTATCTCTTCGTCAGAGAGATGATCCAGACCGGCCACATGTCGCACGGGGGCCACCAAAAGGTGCCCATTATTATACGGGAACCTATTCATCATGACCATGCTCAATGCTCCCACGTAAAGAATGAGGCGCTCTCCATCCTTGCGACGACGTTTGCCCGGGCAAAAAACACATCCTCCCTCTTTCTCCTCTGAAAGAATGTAACCCATTCTCCATGGCGCCCAAAGGTTTTTCATCAGAACAATATCGCTCCCTTCACATGCCCACTCCTTTAAGCTGTCGCAACCCCGACCGCTGCGCAACCACTGTATCGCGACAACCTGCCCTGTTAGATCGGGCCGCCTCGTATGGCGAGGAACAGGGCGAGGATGAGGGCAACGCCGTTCCTAGGATCCTGCCCTTGCGGGGAGATGGGCGTTTTTCAGCACTCCGCTAGTCCAGGTGAATGATATCACCGCGGAGCGCATCGCCACACTCCAAAACCCCGATACTGTGCATACCAGATGAAGTAAAGCCTGTGGCAGTCCCGGGATTGAAGAGCAGCGTGCCCTCCCTGACATAATTTGCTGATTTATGGGAGTGTCCATAGATAATGACATCCACATTCTGGAATTGGTCCCAGACCCGTTCTTCAAGCCCTTCCGACGGGCCCCACCCGTGAATAAGGCCAAATCTGTATCCACCTAAATCTACCAGCTTCTTTTCAGGAAGCATCACTTTGACCTCCACGGGGTCCATGTTACCATGAACCC
>JASFTV010000162.1:0-7523 GCA_050050615.1 Desulfobacteraceae bacterium | reverse complement strand
CTCGCGACTCGGTGCTCATGGGAACCTGAATTTTGGGTACCATGGGACATCTTGTAAATACAGGCACTTAGCTCGTTTAGAAGCCTCTTTTCGATTTATTTTGCACAGCAGTGGCCCGCTGTAATGGATTAATGGAGTATTGGCATGAGATAGCCGTTCATCCATTCCCCGGCCCACCACTGCAGTTCTCCGATTCAGCCGTCATAACCAGCTCTTTATCTGACACCCCACAGGACTGTTTGAGGCCTCATCACATTTTGGATGCGGCCAATAGAAAAGCGGCCCAACCTGCTACTCGTGACCCCGCTCTGCGAGCCGGAGGCCCTAAGGACCGGACTTCTAGGATCCAATCAGACCCCATAACCTCTGACCACACACATAGGGTCTGCATTTGCGGCATCTATCAAAGTTTTGGGAGATACCTCTCAATCTCGAACTGGCTCACATGCGTTCTGTACTGATCCCACTCAATCTTCTTATTTTCAATAAATTTGTTAAAAATATGGTCTCCTAGAATATCCCGGACCAATTGGCTCTTCTCCGCTTCCAGGATGGCTGCATAAAGGTTCCCCGGCAGATCGGTGATGCCGTGGGCTCTTCTTTCGGCAGGATTCATTTCAAAAATATCCTCTTCAATAGGGTCCGGCAATTCCATTTTCTTCTCAATGCCGTCCATACCGGCCCCCAACATCACGGCAAAGGCGAGGTAGGGATTGCATGAAGGATCAGGGGAACGGAACTCCATCCGTGTGGCCATCTCCTTGCCGGGCTTATACATAGGCACTCTGATCATGGTAGACCTGTTCCTTCGGGCCCATGATACATAGACCGGGGCCTCATAGCCGGGCACAAGTCTCTTGTAGGAGTTGACCCACTGGTTCGTCACAGCCGTGATCTCTGGCGCATGGTGCAACAAACCGGCGATATAATGCTTTGCTATGTGAGACAAATTGTATTTATCGTTTGCATCATAGAAGGCGTTCTTTTCTCCCTCAAAAAGAGATTGATGGACATGCATGCCGCTTCCGTTTTCGCCGAAGATCGGTTTTGGCATGAAAGTGGCGTGGACACCGTGCTCACGCGCTATCTCCTTGACCACAAGGCGGTAGGTCATGGTCTTGTCCGCCATCCGCAAACCTTGATCATACCGGAGATCGATCTCATGCTGGCTGGGGGCAACCTCATGATGGCTATATTCCACTTCAATCCCCATCGACTGGAGCGTGAAGATAGTATCTCTCCTCAGATTGCTTCCCATATCAAGGGGCCTTGAATCGAAATAGCCGCCCGTGTCCAGGATCTCTGTACACTTCTCGTTTTTGAAATAGAAGTATTCCAACTCAGGTCCGAGATAAAAGATGTAGCCTTGGTCAGCCACCTTTTCCAAAAGCCTTTTGAAGACCCAACGAGGATCCCCTTCATAGGGCGTCCCATCGGGATTGAGAATGTCACAAAACATGCGTGCCACCGGCCGATCATCCCCTCTCCAGGGCACTAATTGAAAGGTGGTCGGATCCGGCTTTGCGATCATATCACTTTCTTGAATCCTCGCAAAACCCTCGATGGAAGACCCGTCAAAGCCCATCCCTTCAATAAGGCCCTCATCCAGCTCGGAGGGCGTTATGGCAAAACTCTTTAAAACACCCAAGACATCCGTGAACCAGAATTGGATAAAACTGATGTTTCTCTCCTTTACGATCTTTCTAACGTCAT
Source organism: Desulfobacteraceae bacterium (assembly GCA_050050615.1). Lineage (GTDB taxonomy): Bacteria > Desulfobacterota > DSM-4660 > Desulfatiglandales > HGW-15 > JASFTV01. Next base: position 5,810 of record JASFTV010000162.1, on the reverse strand, counting down.
CGGGTGTCTCACACTGACAAGCCTTCATACCTCCAATCATTTTCCCCTCCATGTGTATGTCCCCCTTCTATTGAAAACTACTGGCTAACCGAGATTCATCCGTGATTTTCGCGCTGACATTCAAGCCGTAAGCCTTGATGCCATGGCAAAAGGAAGCCTTCTACAATACACAACATGGTGGCTGCAGCTGTTCTTTCTGCCCCACCATAAAGCGCTGCGGTTTAGCCTGGTGAAAATTTATCCCTAAACATGCCTATGACAAAACAGTCAAGACATTTTTAGCTCATATTCAAATACATTCTTGTCCAAAAACGGTTTCCTGGTTTCCCTGGCTCAGGCGATGAGGGGAACCTGAATTCCGGACAGCACGGGGCATCATGTAAAAACAGGTACTTATATGGTGGAAACCCTAGATTTTGATTTATTTTGGACACCAGTGATTCAAACAATTACATTAGAAAAGGCATTCCAATCAAGCCCATGATATGATAAAGAGCCTATTTTAATTGATAGGCTCGTTAGATAGCCCCATGAAGCGCGAATCCTTGGTTTCATATATATATTCTAACCATTTGACAAACACTCAAAGTTTCCTGATGTCTGGTTTTCCCTTGGTCGTTTGGATCAGGGAATCAGCTCCGGAAACTCTGTCCCATGAAGCCGCGGGACTTCAGAAACTGGGGTTGTGCCAATGAGACTACGCGCATTATCTATCATCCAATATCAGAACGTCAGCAACAAACCTCACTTGCACAGGTTATGGCTTTCTGTGAATGCTTTCAAGAAGCAACTGGAGTACCTCTCAAAAAACAATTTCCATGTCCTTTCCATCGATGATGCGGTCCAGTATATGGAGGGGACAAAGAGTCTAGAAAAAGTGCGGCCTATATCCCTCAGCTTTGATAATGGTTACATGGATTTTTACGAATACGCCTTCCCCCTCCTGACCGAGCATCATTTTCCCGCCACCATCCTCATTTCGCCCCTGAAAGTGGGAAAGCAACTCATTATTGGGAAAGGAAAAGCCCAATATGCCAGCTGGTCGATTCTCAAGGAACTGACCAAAAATGGTATAATGATTGGTGCCTATGAGGACCAGAACTCGAACATAAACGATATACCTGAAGATGTGGTCCAGAATCACATTAAGGATTATAAGAAATTACTGGAAGATCGGCTTGGGCTTGAAATCCGCTACTACGGGGTGAAGGAAGGCGTCCCAAACGCCAAAATCCGAGATCTTTTGGTATCCGAAGGCTATCGTGCCTTTCTGACAGAGTGCCCGACAAACAGAAAACCGGATCTGTATGCTATAGGAAGAATTCAGGTTGACGATGATGATTTCAACATTTTTTTGACCAAGATATCCCGAACTTATCTCTTTTTCAAGGACAGAAAGATCTGGAAGTATATCCGCGAGTACAGTCTCGATAAAGCGGCGCACAGGTTGTCTGAGGCCTATGACAGGCTAAGGGGAATAAAAACCCACGAGCCATCTTCATGAGCGAAGATCCGGGAATTCATGTCAAGTATTGAAGCAGAGATAGGAATCAGGCGAGAATTTGAATTTCGGATTTAATCCTTATTTGCTTGAAATTTTGGGCTTTTCGGGGTTTCTGTCCTCCAAACTTAGATACGAAGCTTTGCTATACAATGATCAGGGTTCTCCACATACATACCTTACCAATCATTAGCGGCTCAGGGATCAATACCTTCTTGACCATGCGAGGCATGGATAAGCGCTTTTATAGGGTGGAGCTCGCTTGTGCACCCGGGGGTTCTTTAATGGATCTGGTTCAAGAGCATCATATGAAGGCCAGGACATTTAAACATCTTGTGCAGCCCCTCCACCCTATAAAGGATTCATTGACCCTCATCGATTTGGCCCTCTTCCTCAGAAAAGAGTCTTATCACATCGTCCACACCCATAACTCCAAGGCGGGATTCATAGGGCGTTTGGCAAGCAAGCTGGCCGGCGTACCAGTGATTGTTCATACCGTTCACGGGTTCGCCTTTCACAACCAGGAACCCCTCTGGCGGCAGAGCCTCTTTAGAAATCTGGAACGGTTCGCCTCCCATTGGTGCGACAAGATGATTTTCATCTCCCAACCCCTCATCGACTGGGCTCTAAAGGAGCGGGTGACAGCCGAAGATAAAATTGTCAAGATTTACAGTGGCGTTGAACTGGATCAGTTCCAGCCGGTTAAGGCGGATGCAAGAAACAAAATCAGAAGGAAATGGAAAATCGGCCAAAAAGATGCTGTCATAGGGATGGTTTCCAAACTCTGGGAAGGAAAAGGTCATGCGATCTTGATTCGTGCCTTCAAGAGAATAAAAGAGGAGATCCAGCAAGCCAAGCTTGTCATCGTCGGAGAAGGATACCTTCACGATCAGCTGACGGGTCTGGCTAGTCGGCTTGGTCTGGCTGATTCCATCCTTTTTACCGGTTTCCAAATGGACGTTTCTGAAATCATTGCCACCTTCGACGTGGCCGTTCTACCCTCCTTTTTTGAAGGGATGGGTAGGGTCCTTTTGGAAGCGATGGCCATGGAAAAACCGGTAGTGGCCAGCGCTGTAGGCGGCATCCCCGATCTGGTCGTCCATGGCGTCAACGGTTTCCTCGTAAGTCCCGGGAATGTCGGGGAACTGAAAGAGGCCATCATCAAAACCCTCAGGGACAAGAAATTGGCCAGAAAACTCGGTAAGGAGGGGCGAAAAAAGATCACCGAGCAATTCAGTGCGGATATGATGGTCCGATCGATCGATAAAGTTTACCGTGAGCTTTTGTCCAGGAAAGGAATCCACATTGATTCGTAATGTTTTATGGCAAGTCTTTTTGGGAGTGGTTCTCGTCATTTTGACGCTCCCCATGGTCAGATTGCTCTATTTCAATGCCGGTTTGAGATGGCAGTATATACTGATTTTTTCATTTGTGACCGCCTATTTCATAACGCCCTTTTGTCGACTGTTGGCGCTGAAACTGGATATCCTGGATAAGCCGGACTGGCGTAAGATTCATGCCCAGCCCACCCCTCTTTTCGGTGGTTTGGCTATCTACGTTGCATTCTCCTCCGCTCTTGTTATGAACGGTGTATTCCTTCCCGGCATGAAAATCCTCTTGCTTGGAGCGACACTCATTTTTGTTGTTGGCCTGATTGATGATGTGAGACCTTTGCCTCCTCTTCTTAAATTTCTGCTTCAGATCCTCATTTCTCTTCTGGTCATCATCTGGGGCGATATTGAACTCACCTTCTTTTACCGAGCGAATTGGGCGCCCTTGGTTAATATTCCCCTTACGGTCTTATGGATTGTGGGCTTGACGAATGCTCTGAATTTCTTTGATGGAATTGACGGTCTGGCCGCTGCGATGTCCATCATCAGCGCCTTTTTCTTGGGGCTCATCGCATTCCACACAAATCAACCTGCGCTGGGATGGTTTGCTATCGCCCTCATAGGGACCTGTTTAGGGTTCATGCCCCACAACTTTAGGTTCGGAAAATCGGCCCTTCTTTTTCTCGGAGATGCGGGAAGCACCTTTCTGGGATTTACCCTGGCTGGGCTGGCTGTCTTGGGCACATGGTCCAACACGAGCCATTTTGTTGCATTAACAGCCCCGATTCTGGTTTTTGGAATTCTTATCTTTGACATGATCTATGTTAATCTGTCCCGTATCAAGAACCGCCAGGCCAAAACTTTTTTTGAGTTACTCACGTGTGTCAACAAAGATCATTTGCATCACCGACTTATCATCTTAGGTTTTACCCGAAAAGAAGCCGTATTCATCATAGCGACCATGTCGGTTTGTCTCGGTGTGAGTGCCCTCATCATTATGAAGCAAAGAATCGTTGAAGCCCTTCTCGGATTGTTTCAGGCTTCTCTGATCATAGCCCTGATTGTGACTTTGATGGTTAAAGGCCGTGAGCGCATCCCCAAGGAAGGGGATCGGAGGATCATGAGAAGGCGACGCGAAGACCGATTGGAGGACGAAGGTCTTTAGCCCGGACTATTCACGTTCATTGACCCATGCAACTTATCCGACTCAAATTAGCGCATTGAAGATTCAAGATTCCTCGCCCCGCTCCAGAGCGGGACTCGGAATGACATGTCGACACAGCCTCCCAGGGGAGGGGACAGCACACGATGGCGGTGATTCTGGGCAATCACTGTTCAATAATGCAAGCTACATGCTTCAGGCCGATGAGAAAAGGGGATTTTTGAACGAACAACCACTATCCCTTCTAAGACGCCCGTGTCACACGGCTGATGCCCAACAGGGCCAACAAAGAGAGGAGAATGGGCAGTAGGCTCAGGTACTGGGGCCCAAGCACCGTTTCAAGGAACGCCTGCCCCCCCGGCGTGAGTATGGTCTTCAAAACCACACCACCATAGATCTTCCCCAAGATAGCTGAACCTCCCCCAATCGTAATCGCCCAAAGCGCCCCTTGAGGTGTAATCTTTAGTCTTTGTCGAAAAAAACTGGCCAAAGTGGGCAGGACAACCCCACCCACGAAGATGGTATAACCTAAGAGCAGCGATGAGATAATCCCCTGCTTCTGGCTGGCAATAAACCAGGCCACGGCACCCAGGACCAGGACTGAAATCCTGGTCGTATTGAGGTGTTTCTCCTCAGGGGTCCTGAAAATCGGTCTCAACACATTGAGGGTCAGGATGGTGGATGCGGAGATGAGGCATGTATCTGCCGATGACATGACGGCCCCAAGAAAACCGGCTACGATGAGGCCCTTGAGTCCCAGGGGGACAAACGCCTTCAATGTCTCCGTAAGGGCCGCTTCAGGGGCAATATTGGAGAATTTGCCTCGAGCCATGATGCCGAAAAAGGCGAGCAGGAACGAGAGGGGGATCACGACCAAGGCGGCCTGAAGCGCAGCCCTCCGGGCTACGCTGTCGTCTCGGGCGCAAAGGACGCGCGAGTAGATGTCCGGCCCCACCAGATAGGGAAGCCCTACAATCAGGGGATAGAAGACCATGACCTCATACCAGTTGAAGCCCTCGGATACGGGGAAGTCAAAGTGCCCGGGCGGGACCCCGCCTCCAGTACCGGCTGCGAAGGGATGCGAAGAAAGGAGAAAGGCGAGGGCCACAAAGAGGCCGCCCACGAAAAGGAAAAACTGCCAGAAATCCGTCCTGATCACTGATAACTGGCCACCCCAGTAGGTGTAGAGGACGAACACGACGGCAACGATAACCAGGGCGATCTGGAATCCGAAGGGGAACAGGGATTGCAGCAGACGGCCCGCAGCGATCATTTGAGCTGCAATGACCCCGCACCAGGCCAGGGCAATCATCACCCCCGCAGGCACAGCGACCCCCTCCCCGTAAGCCTTTCTCAGGATGTCGGGCAGGGTGTAGACCTCGAGGCTACGGACCCGTGCAGCGAGAAAGAGTGCAAAGGGGATCAGGGCGATCCCGCCGATGAGCGACCACCACGCCCCTGTAAGTCCCCGTGCGTAGCCGAGTCCGATGATCCCCATTGTTGACGAGGCCCCAAAGATGGTGGCCACGAGGGACGCGGTAATGCGCCCGGTTTGATACCGCCGCTCCGCCACCCAGTAACACTCGGTGGACTGAAGCCGGCTCCGCCAGCCCACCACGAGCATGACACAGAAATAACCTAAGATGACCATCAAATCGATCATGAGCTAAGTCTCTTCCTTTTTGCAAAAAGCGGGTCAACTACTGACTCACTCTCCCATAATAAGAATGCATAAGAATGTCAAAAACTATTGGGACCCAATCTCTATCTGGTATTGCGTATCCCAAATAACTAGACAACCTTCAATCGCAGCCAG